>NZ_BOVK01000017.1 GCF_018403685.1 Xylanibacillus composti | reverse complement strand
CGGAATTAGGGGGTCTGACCGCTGCCTGCCTAACCTGTGTTGAAATGGCGAAATAAGGTCCGTGACTTCCGTTAGAGTTGCAAAATAGGCAAAATGGTCCATTTAGCGTCTGTGAGTTCCGTTAGCGAGCAGCACAACGTTTAGTGTCCGTCCGCGATGATTAGCGAGCAGCACGACGTTTCGCATACAGCGCAACATTTTAGAAGCGAGGGGGCGTGTGGCGTTTCACTGGCATCGAACAGATCGATGTTCCATAGTTTAGTGGGAAATAAACCAGTTGAAGGAAAATGTGTAAAAGTGTCGAAATAGTGAAACAACTAGTTGTTTTGGACTGCTCCTATAGTTTCATGAATCAATTCATGGTAAGTCTAATGTCCCGCATGTTGAGGTAACAGAGGCATAGAAAATGACAATAGAGGAGGAGAACAATGCAGGCCATTGCACACTTTCGCGAATCGGACAAGCAGGTGCAGACGGTCAAGGCGCATTTGAAAAACGTTCAGTCGTTGGCAGCATCATTCGGGGGCAAACTGGGTCTTGCGCATATGGCCGGTCTGGCTGGACTGTTGCATGATATGGGGAAGTTCTCTAAATCAATGATTATTCCTGGGAGATGAAAGTGTGAACTACTATGCACACACCAAGAAATCAGGTGAATACCAGTTTCTAAGAGATCATTTAATCACAGTAGCGAATTTGTGCCAAAGGTACGCAAAGCCTTTAGGAATAGGAGATTTGGGATATATCACAGGGCTTTTGCATGATATCGGCAAGTACTCAGCATTGTTTCAAGAGAGAATACGGGGGAGAAACATTCAGGTGAATCATTCCTCAGCAGGAGCCAAGTGGATTTTAGACAAAGACGCTTACAGGAGTTTGATTGGAAGGGCGGGGACCGCTCGTTATATTGCGCGCCTGGTCTCAATGGCTATCGCTGGGCATCATGGTGGATTGTTGAATTACGGCACACAGGATCAGGATGGCAGCTTTCTCAAAAGAATGTCCAAAGACGATATACCTGAGTGGTCGTCAGCTTGGGAGGAAATCGTATTGCCAAATTCCATTCTGGCTACGCCTGAACTTTTGAAACCAGAGAAGATAATATTGCTGAAGGACAAATTAGCTTGGTCATACAGTTTTATGGGGAGAATGCTTTATTCCTGTCTAGTTGATGCGGATGCCATCGATACGAGAAACTACGTAAATGATTCAGACCGGTTAATCATGGAGAAACGTGAACGGTCAATTCCGACGCCATCCATCTTATTAGAACGTTTGGATAACTATCTAACGGAGAAATTTGAACTCGCTGACCAAACACCGGTTAATCTGCAACGCAAACGAATACAAGATATTTGCAGACGTCGGGCATTGTTGGACAAAGGAGTATTTACGCTATCCGTGCCAACGGGTGGAGGAAAGACGCTATCCTCTCTGCTTTTCGCTCTGGAGCATGCCAAGAGACACAAGATGGATCGTATCATTTATGTGATTCCATTGACCAGTATTATAGAACAAAATGCGCAAGTATTCAGAGAGGCGATAGGTGATGATGCAGTTTTAGAACATCACAGCAATTTCAATATGAATGACTATAAGGAAAACCATACTTCGCATGAAGTTCGCATGGTCAAATTAAGCGCTGAGAATTGGGACATGCCGGTTATCGTTACAACTTCTGTTCAGTTTTTTGAATCTTTGTTTTCCAACAAACGAAGCCGCTGCAGGAAACTTCATCATATTGCGAATTCGGTTATCATCCTTGACGAAGCCCAGAGCTTGCCTACGGGGTATTTGACGCCCTGTCTGCAAGCCTTGGAAGAGCTAAGACAGAATTATGGTTGTTCCGTCGTGTTGAGCACCGCAACACAACCGTCATGGCATCGATTGGGAGTGAAAGCAACTGAGATAATAGATTCCCCTTACCCTAAAGGGTGGTCGGTATTCTTTGATAGGGTGAATGTGACCGTCCATGGTTCTAATGAAGATAGAATGGAGGATGATCAGATAATAGATTGGCTTCATAGTTCTAATCAAGTTCTGTGCATCGTTACTATCAAGCCCCCTAATTA
>NZ_BOVK01000016.1 GCF_018403685.1 Xylanibacillus composti | reverse complement strand
TAGGTGGTGTGAGAGGACGGGTGCTAGCCGCCCCCTCCTACTCGATTGTATGACTATGCTTGCCTCATGTCCATTATCCACTCTCTAACGGAAGCAGGAGACGCTATCAGGCTTGCTTTCGGGGAAATTGAATTCTAACGGAAGCAGAGGAGCTTATTGGCGAGAAGGGGTGCTGAATGTCCCGGGTATCGACATGTTAAGGTCTGTCCGTTCCGTTAGAATGTAAACTGTTCAAAAAAAGGTCCATTAGCGTCTGTCCGTTCCGTTAGAGCGAAGAGGGCAGCAGCATCAGCATGGGCATCAACGATACGCATCAGGGCAGCACAGGCGGGCAGATACATATGTGCGACCTTCGTAGATGATAGCGAAAGGCGGCGCTATTGGTACGCTCTTTTTATGTGTACTGCAGCGCAAGCTCCAACATCTCTTGGTTCTTCGCTGTGATCTCCGCTCTGCGCGGCATCGCTCCCCAGGTTGCCGGATCGTCGAGCCACGTCTCGGGCAGCGGCACCGGGCTGTGCGGCTGCCACTTCCGCGTCCATGATTCGGGCAGACGCAGTCCGGGGTCCTGCTGAATCGCGCCGATCAGCGGGTGCTCCGACATTGCTAGCCATAGGAGGCTCCATGCTCTCGGCACGACTCGCCATATATCATAGCCCCCGCCTCCGAGGGCGATCCATCTTCCGTCACACCACGCTTCTGCAGCGTCGCGAATCAGCTGAGGCATCCGAAGATAGATGTTCATGCTGCAATGAACATGGGACAAGGGATCATAGGCATGGGCGTCACAGCCATGCTGGCTGACAATGACGTCCGGCCGGAAGAAGCGCACGGCCTTGTCGAGCATGGCCTCGAAGCAGGCAAGCCATGACTCATCCTCCGTATAGGGCTCAACCGGCATATTCAAGGCATACCCGAACCCTTCCGCATTTCCTCTCTCGTGGACGTATCCGGTGCCGGGAAACAAATACTTGCCGGTTTCATGGATTGAGCAAGTCATCACGTTCGGATCGGCATAAAAACTGAGCTGGACGCCATCGCCGTGATGAACGTCTGTATCGATATACAGGACGCGGGCGTCATAGAGGCGGCGGATAGAGGCAATAGCGACGGATGCGTCATTGTAGACGCAAAACCCGGCTCCACGGTCCGGCATCGCATGATGCAAGCCTCCGCCAAGGTGGAGCGCGCGGCGGCTTCGGCCGCTCATCACTTCCTCTGCCGCGCGCAGCGAGCCGCCCACTACGAAGGAGGTGATCGCATGCATATGATCAAAGCAGGGAGTGTCATCCGTGTTGATCCCATACTGCGCTGCGCGGCGCATTACGGCAGCGTCGCGATTTGGCACGCTGGCCTCTCGTACAGCCTCGACAAAGCTTGGTTCATGCACCATCAGCAATTCCTCCATGCTGGCCGAACGAGGCTCGGCCATATGCGTGGAATCGAGCGCCTGCACCATAGCCAGCAAATCATTGGTGAGCAGCAGCCGCTGCTGGTTGAAGGGGTGGCTGTCGCCAAATCTGTATTCGAGCAATCGCGGGTGATACATATAAATCGCTGATGTTGACATGCTAACCTCCTAATACATGAAGCGTCTCCGAAATCGTACGCGATCAAATTGTTCGACAGAGGAGAGGGGTACTTCCTTGCCGACACGAACCATTAAACAGTTCGCGGGATGCGAACAAATCTCCGGGTCGTCTGTTGCGTACCAAACCATATCTACTGTCTGCATCAAAGCTTCCATCATCCTGCGGTACTCCCAAACGCTCAATCCGCTTCCTTCCAAATCCCAATGCCAATAATACTCTGTTGTGAAGACGATGACATTCTCCAACTGGCCAGCCGAGAAAGCGAGGCGAAGCAGATGCTTTCCCAGACCGGCGCCGCGATAATCCTTGGCTACCTCAATTGCGCCGAGCTCAATAAGATCCTCCATGGAAGGGGAAGACCAAGTTTCCATCTCATCCGGATAGTGGAAGGTTACATAGCCGACGATGGTGTTTTGGTCGCGTGCCAATATGATTCTCCCTTCTGGAAGAGTAGCAATTTCAACCAAAGCTTCCTTCTGTTCATCAGGCCTGCGGAACGCTTTCAGTCCCGGATGCATGTGAAGCTCTTGCAAGTGTGCTGCCTCAACAGGGCCCTCCACGATTAACGCCTTCCCTTGAAAAGAAATATTCCGACGAGCGTACAGTTTGCGATGAAGGACAGACATAGCAGCACCTCGGTTTCGTTCTATTTCCTCATTCTAGCAGAATGAAGAGCGCTGTGCTATAATATACATGGTCTAAACGTTCACAATTTATACAAGATTGCAAGCGCTTCACGGAAGCGTTTTATCCTACGAGGAGGGGTATCAT
Source organism: Xylanibacillus composti (assembly GCF_018403685.1). Lineage (NCBI taxonomy): Bacteria > Bacillati > Bacillota > Bacilli > Caryophanales > Paenibacillaceae > Xylanibacillus > Xylanibacillus composti. The sequence goes on along the minus strand of NZ_BOVK01000016.1, from coordinate 149,878 downwards.
GCTGCAAGGCGAAGTTCTGAAAGCAACTGCAGACAAAGGAAATTTGGGCGATTACGAGAATGCGAGAGCCGCCTTCGACTGGTCTACTGTCGAGCAAGCATTTTCCTGGCATGAGAGCGGCAAAGTCAATATCGCCTATGAAGCGATTGACCGCCATACCTTAACTGCGCGGAAAGACAAGGTGGCTTTGTATTACAGCGACAGCACCCGTGACGAGTCCTATACATTTGAGGAGATGCGCAGACACAGCAACCGTGCGGCAAATTACTTGCGTCAGCTCGGTATCGCGAAGGGTGACCGTGTATTCATCTTTATGCCGCGCACGCCTGAATTGTATTTCGCCCTGCTTGGGGCGCTGAAGATCGGCGCGATCGTGGGCCCGCTGTTCGAAGCTTTTATGGAGACGGCCGTGAAGGACCGGCTGCAGGACAGCGGGGCCGTGGCCATTGTAACAACGCCCGACCTGCTGCCGCGTGTGGCACGGGCGGAGCTGCCGGAGCTCAAGCACATATTGCTGGTAGGCGAACAAGTGCAGGAGGCAGACGGCATTTATGATATGAAGAAGGGCATGCAAGCGCAGTCTGCAGATTTCGAACCGGTATGGCTGGATCGCGAGGACGGTCTCCTTATACATTATACTTCCGGCTCTACTGGCAAGCCGAAAGGTGTCTATCATGTGCAAAATGCGATGGTTCAGCATTATTATACAGGAAAGATCGTGCTGGATTTGCAGGAGGACGACATCTACTGGTGCACGGCAGATCCCGGATGGGTTACGGGGACGTCTTATGGCATTTTCGCCCCGTGGTTGAATGGCGCAACAAACGTAATCCGGGGAGGGCGCTTTAGCCCGCAGGATTGGTACGCCACGATTGAAACATACAAAGTAACAGTATGGTACAGCGCCCCGACGGCGTTCCGGATGCTGATGGGCGCCGGCGAAGAGGCTGTGAAGGCCCATGATCTATCCAGTCTGCGTCATGTATTGAGCGTCGGCGAGCCTTTGAATCCGGAAGTGATTCGTTGGGGACAGAAAGTCTATGGCAAGCGTATCCATGATACTTGGTGGATGACCGAAACCGGCGCGCAGCTCATATGCAACTATCCTTGTATGGACATCAAGCCAGGATCGATGGGACGCCCGATTCCCGGCGTAGAAGCCTCTATCATCGATGACCAGGGCAATGAGCTGCCGCCATACCGCATGGGCAACCTGGCTATCAAGACTCCATGGCCGTCAATGATGCGCAAGATCTGGAACAATCCGGCCAAGTACGAGGAATACTTCCGTATTCCAGGCTGGTATATTTCCGGCGATTCGGCGTATCGGGACGAAGACGGATACTTCTGGTTCCAGGGGCGCATCGATGATGTCATCAATACTTCTGGTGAACGAGTCGGTCCATTTGAGGTGGAAAGCAAGCTTGTGGAGCACCCGGCCGTAGCGGAGGCAGGCGTTATCGGCAAGCCGGACCCGATGCGCGGGGAAATCATCAAGGCATTTATAGCATTGCGCGACGGTTACTCGCCCTCAGAAGAATTGAAGGAGGACATTGCCAAGTTCGTCAAGGTTGGTCTGTCGGCGCACGCCGCGCCACGGGAAATTGAATTTAAGGACAAATTGCCCAAGACAAGGAGCGGCAAGATTATGAGACGTGTCTTGAAGGCTTGGGAGTTGAACTTGCCGACCGGCGATTTGTCCACGATTGAGGATTAAGCTGCTGATGGAAGGTTATTGTCATTGACGCATGAAGAAGGGCTGGTGCCCGAGCATCTAGTTTGCTCGAACGCCAGCCCTTCTTTTTTGCGCCAGGTTATTCATTGGTTTCTGCGAAATAAGCTGGCGATGATCGCGGAGACTCGCTTCGTCCCGTTACCGCAGTAACGGCGTAGTAGCCAGTTAGCGGCGCATTGGTATAGGTAAAGCGAGTGGTGTTGCTGGATCCGATCTTGCGGTATTCGCCTTGCTCGGTTTCGCTGTAATACACATCATAGCGAATAATCCCTTCGCTGGCAGGGTTCGAACTCCAGCTCAACCGAACCGCGCTGCCATCCTGGACGCTCTCTGCGCCTACATTACGCGGCGCAGTGGGCTCGGATGGCTCCTCCTCAATCTGCTGTCCTCCACCGTCAATCAAATCCCCCGGGAACAAATCACCGAGATCCGTAGAATCGCCGTCAGCAGGCGGGGTCTCAACGGACGGACTTCCTGGTGCAGGAGCGGTTCCCGTTCCGTTCAGCGTTACAATGCTGCTTGGCTGCGATTCTTTGCCGGCAACATCCACGGCAGTTACATAATAAGCATAAGCATATTGGTTGGAGAAGTAATCGATCGCAACAAGATCTTCTCCGTCAAGAACACTTGTCTTGTGCTCATAAGGCGAGCCATTGAATGAACGGTATAGTCTGTAGCCGACAACATCCTGGCTGCCGCTGGCCTGGAAATTGATTTTGGCCGTGCCATCCGCAATTACGGTTACCTGGACGTTGCTAGGCGGTGCAGGCGGATTGCCGTCATCCGTTCTGGGATCTACTGCTTCAGGAGCTGTTCTGGCCAAATCCGGCACATAGTAATCGGCAATCGTCATGGCGCGGCTGCCTTTGCGCGGTTTCAAGTTGTTCGGCAGCTGATTTAGAATATTTTCCAAATTCGTGTACAGCTCGGTTACTGATTTGCTCCGCTTGAACAGCACACCTTCCCGGACCATATCCGATGGCGTTCCCTCTTGCGGATAGTAGTTCAATCCCTTGTAAGTAACGTACTTGTAGGTATCCATCGAATCGTCTACTTCGGTCGGCAGATGCTGCTGGTTGAATAAATCGGAATGGGTCCGACCGGCTTCTGACACCCTGGCGCTCGGCAGCTTGCCTGTGATGCTGGATACGGATTTGCTGACGATTTGCTCAGGCCGTTCGAACTTTTCGGTTGTGAACCAATCCGGATGCAGTTCTATGGCTTGGTCCATGATCCTCGACCATATATTCATTGCCCGTTGAGTTCCGGGGCCTTGCGGTTCATTTAATCGCTGGGTCAATGTATGGTTTTTGTCGTATCCTGCCCATACGCCGACAGTGATATCTGGCGAGAAGCCGACAAACCATGCGTCGCGATCCAACTGAGTCGAACCGGTCTTGCCGGAAACGGGGATTTTCCCGTAGTTCTTGAATTCACGCTTGATTCTCGAGCCTGTGCCATTCTCGATAACCGTTCGCAGCATGTCGATGGTCAAATAAGCCGTTTCCTTGGAGAACACTTGGCGCGGAGCCTCGTTGTGTTCATACACGATTTGACCTTGCGAGTCTTCAATCCTGCGGATCAAGTATGGGTCGGCGAACATCCCGCCGTTCGGAATCGCCGCATAGGCTCCCGTAATTTCTTCTACGGTGACCCCGTGCTCAAGACCGCCGATAACCCCAGTCCTTGCGTAATTGTCCTGTTCGCTTAATGTCGTGATGCCCAATTGCTTGACGAAATCCCAAGCATGTTCTATGCCGACAACGTTGTTAAACAGATCAAGCGCCGGAATATTATAGGACTGATTCAGCGCCGTGCGGGCGGTCATCAGGCCATGGAAGCGGTTGTTCCAGTTGTTCGGGATGTGATATCCCTTGCTGCCGTCTTCCATAATGAGCGGCAAATCGTCTATGACCGAACCCGGTCCCAGGCCTTGTTCGATCGCCGGCAAATACGCCGCCAGCGTCTTCATCGTCGAGCCAGGCTGGCGAATCATCTGGGTGGCATGGTTGAATTCACTGATGTGGAAGCCGCGGCCTTCCATCATGCCCAGAATTTTGCCTGTTTTGTTCTCCAGTATGACAGCGCCGATCTGCTCTACGCCCTTGTCTTCAATGTTGTCCGGAGCAAAGTTTTCGGGATTCGCGGCAATTTGCTGCATGCTTTCATAGATGTCTTTATCAATCGTCGTGTAAATCTTGTAGCCCCGCCCAAGCATATCCTCGATCTGATTGGCAATCAGCTGCTGATTCTCGCTCTTGCGGAAATCTGCCTCTGTCATGTCCGGATGCTTCTGCTTGAGCAGCAAAATGGCGGCACGCTTCTCTACTTCCTGCATCAAATACGGATATGTGCTGTAAGCCTTCTTGCGCGGCTGGGCCAATGAGGCGCGGATATCGAAGGCCAATGCCTCCTCATACTGCTGGCTGGTAATCTTCTTCTCTTCCAGCATGCGCCGGAGAACGACTCGTTGCCGGTTCATGGCATTGTTGAACCCGCGCTCGCTGAATTGACCGTAGCCGTCGAACGCCGAGTATTCGGGCGGATTCTTTGGAAGGCCGGCCAAATAAGCCGCTTGTGCGATGTTCATGTCGCTAAGCCGATTAGGATCGATATCGAAAATGCCTTGAGCCGCTGCCTTGATGCCATACACATTGTACCCGCTCGATCCGTTGCCGAAAGGAACTAAATTTAAGTATGCAAGCAAAATTTGCTGCTTGGAAAAGTGTCGCTCCAGCCGCATGGCCAACAGCATTTCCTTCAGTTTGCGGTCGGTAGACACTTCCAGCGTAAGAAACACGTTGCGGGCAACCTGCTGCGTTATGGTGCTTCCGCCCGTTTGGATGTCCTCATTCAGCAGCCGTTCCTTGACCGCCCGAAGCGTACCTCTCCAGTCCACTCCGATATGTTCGTAGAAGTCATTGTCTTCCGTAGCCAGGAAGGCATCAATGACGATTGACGGAATCTCATCCATTGTAGCCAATCTGCGATCGATTCCCCTAAGCTGGCCGACCATCGAATCGTCCCCGAAATAGACGAAACCGGTCGTCACATTCTCTTCCATCTTCGCCTGCATCTCAGCATGAGGGCGTACAGGATCATCCTTTACCAAGGCGGATAAATAGCCGAAAGTCAACCCGCCCAAGCCAAAGCCGCAGACGATAAGAAAGGCGAGTGTCCATTTCAGCGTCACCCAGAACATCCATAGGCCTTTTTTCATGATGCGCGAAGTTTTTTGTTTGTTGTTTTGCGTTGACATGAAAAGTCGTTCCTCCCCTAATATAAACAGGATACATTATATCACAATTTGACTTTGTTTTCGCCAATATGCTATAAAAGTTGTAGGATATAAAACAAAAAAGCCAAACAACTTGGAAGGACGCCAGTAAGCGCGAAATGCACGCGTCTCAGAGAGCCGGTGGCAGGTGTGAACCGGTACGGGCTTCGCAGCCGAATTACCGTCTGGAGTTGGAGAAGGGGAACATGCTGCTGCAGCAGCCCAGTAGTCTTCTCCCGGGTCAACATCATCCCGTTATCACTGAAATCGAGCGTTAGGTCTATGTATGTGCCAGCGGCGCAAGCTGCGGGCAGCATTCGGCCTTTCAATAGGGTGGTACCGCGAGCAGCCAACTCGTCCCTAGAGACGATGAGGCTGTTTTTTTGCGTTCTGCTCGGATTGGCGCTGCTTTTTTCAACTATATAGACAGATTTTTCTTCGCGAAAGTTGCGGGAGTATCGAGATTTTTCGATTTAAGTGATGAAGCGCTGCCGTCTTAGCAGGTTGACAGAGGCTTTCGGCAAGTGAAGAAAGGAGAAATAGCTGTGGAAACAATCAAGTGGGATACGCTGAGCAAGGAACAGCAGCAAATGGTGGAGCATCAGTTGGAAACGCTGCGGCGAGGAGTCGTTGAGATCGTGCCGGAGGAGGAGTTTCGCGACAAATTGGCACGTTCCGTCGTAACAGGAGAGCCGTTAAGAGTGAAGCTCGGCCTTGACCCTTCAGCTCCGGACATTCATATCGGGCATACGGTTGTCCTGCACAAGCTGCGTCAATTTCAAGAGCTGGGTCATACGGTGCAGCTGATTATTGGGGATTTCACAGGCCGCATTGGCGATCCAACAGGCAAATCGGAGACGAGAAAGCAATTGAGTGAAGCGGATGTCCAACATAATGCCGCTACGTACAAGGAGCAAATATTTAAGATATTGGACAGCGAAAAGACCGAGGTGCACTTCAATTCTTCCTGGTTGTCGCCAATGACCTTCTCCCAGGTGGTTGAGCTGTCTGCCAAATTGACCGTAGCGCGCATGCTGGAAAGAGATGATTTCACCAAGCGCTATCAGTCTGGTCAGCCTATCAGCATTCACGAATTTTTCTACCCGTTGATGCAAGGGTATGATTCAGTTGCGCTGAAAAGTGACATAGAGTTAGGCGGTACGGATCAGAAATTCAATCTGCTGATGGGTCGCACGCTGCAGAGAGAATACGGTACGGATGCGCAGGTGGCCATGATGCTTCCGTTGCTGGAAGGGCTCGACGGCGCGCAGAAGATGAGCAAGAGCTTGGGCAACTATATCGGGATTAACGAACCCCCGCAAGAAATCTATGGCAAATCCATGTCCATTCCCGATGAATTGATGGTGAAGTACTTCGAGCTGGCTACGGATTTGAGCAATTCGGAGTTGGACGCCATTCGCCGGGGGCTGGCGGACGGTTCTGCTCATCCAAGGGATGTGAAGATGCGCTTGGCCCGCACGCTCGTTCGCATGTATCATGGTGATGAAGCGGCGGAACAAGCGGAAGCGCACTTCAAGACTGTGTTTCAACAGGGAGCTTTGCCTGATGAAATCGAAGAAAGGACGCTGTCAGCTTCTGAGTTGGAGGAGGGGAATATTAAGCTGATCCGCTTGCTGGTCGAATTGGGTTTGCAGGCTTCCAATGGCGAGGCGCGCCGCAGCATTCAGCAAGGAGCTGTCCGCATTAACCAGGAGAAGGTATCGGACCCGCAAGCCGATGTCGCGGTGAAGGATGGCGATATTGTACAAGTAGGCAAACGCAAATTTGCCCGAATCGTGCTCCAATAATAGCTAAAAAGAAGCCTGTCCCCTTGATATGGAGGGGACAGGCTTCTTTTGCAGCAGCCATTCTTAACGGCTGTAAAATTCGACGATTTGCTTTTCGTCGATTTCTTGCGCGAGCTCGGCACGTTCAGGCAGACGAATATACTTGCCTTCCATAGCCTGCTCGTTGAATTCCAGATAAGCCGGCAGGTGATTGCGTCCTTCGATCGCTTCCTTGATCACTGTCAGGCTGCGGCTTCTTTCGCGAAGACCGATCATGTCGCCTACGGACACGGCATAGGAAGGAATGTCTACCTTTTTGCCGTTAACCGTAATGTGGCCATGTGCGACAAGCTGACGAGCGCCTGCGCGGGAGTTGGACAGGCCAAGACGGTAAACCAAGTTGTCCAAACGGCTTTCCAGCAGGATCATGAAGTTTTCACCGGCGATCCCTTGCATCTTGAGCGCCTTCGAGAACAAGTTGCGGAATTGCTTCTCGTTCAGGCCGTACATGTGGCGGAGCTTTTGCTTCTCCATCAATTGCTGGCCGTAGCCGCTAATCTTTCTGCGTTGATTGGCGCCATGCTGTCCAGGAGGAAACGGGCGCTTCAGTTCTTTGCCAGTGCCGCTCAAGGAAATACCCAGACGACGGCTCAATTTAAATTTAGGTCCAGTGTAACGTGACATGTATCGATTGACTCCTTTTTGTATGAAATTTAATTTATAGGGAAGAGGTGCTATTGTGAGCGGTTCTGCCGCAGGGGAAGTTCAGCCGCTGCCCGTACAGCTTCCGCGCTCAAGGGTGCAACAATAGATCGACCTCAACATAAACAGGATAAAATACGTTCCGACAACATATTGTAACGGAATCATGCACGGGATGTCAAGGAATAACTCCTCATATCTTAGTTGCTTTTTAATGTCAAGCATTTTTCGTGTTCACGAAAAGATAATGCAGGATGATGGGAAAACATGTACTATAATATAGATTGGCTAGTATCTTATTTATACAAACTATACAAATCACGCTCCGAGATATCTTGCACTGCATATTAAGGATAGCAAATGGCATGACGAAATGCCACAGGCTCATTCGAATTTGCAGTGTCACAGACCAAGCATTTTTTGGCTTTTCTCCATCCAATTATTGAAATCCCATTTTCAGTAATCTGCGGCTTCTCTTTTCAAAAGGTTGACTCTGGGGAGCCCGCGGGCCTGGTACATGCTTTCTATTTTCCTAGCATAGTAGTGTTTATCTTGTCTGCTCTAAAGAATAAAGACATCACGACGCATACACAGAATAGAGCTGATCTGATCCAAATTAGCGAAATCAAAGAGGGATCCTTATGCAAGACTATCTGGGCAGGGGCTTTATGCAATGGCTCGAACAACTGCATATGTACGGGATGGCATTCAATGGAATTGCGATTTTGACGGATGCAGACCACCGACCTGTTGCTTGGGGGCCCAAGGATGCCATCGCGATGTTCTTGCGGCCTGATGCGAGCGAGCGTGAAGAAATAAATCGGCTGCTTGCATCCATTCGAGAAGACCAGGGCAAGAACGAGCATGTTTATGTCACCGATCTGATATTGTCAGATCAGGCCCGTATCGGTCGGCTGTATGTACAGATTGTTCCAAACTCCCCGATCAAGCTTCCGAAGGAGGCTTGGACCGCTATGCTTGCATGTTCAGTGGAGGCGGCACGACGGGAGAAGCTGGAATGGGAAGAAGGGTTTGCGAGGCTGCGCAAACAAGATGTTCTTTTTCGCGCAGTGCAGAAGCTTCACGCAACGATTGATGTCGATGCGGTGCTGCAGGAAGTTTATGACAATATGAAAGAGGTATACCCTGCTTCCGAGATTGACATCTATTTGTCGCAGGATTATCACAGCAACGCCTATTTCATCAAGCCTTTGACATTTGGACCGTTTCTCGACGATGCGAACACCCGGGCATTCATGGAAGGCAAGATTCAACTGGAGGAGCAGGGCAAGCGGGTGAAGTGGCTTTCCGTTCCGCTTGCAGGGAAGCAAGGCATATACGGTGTGCTGCAAATTGTTGCGAAGCAGGAATGGCTGGATGACTCGGATGTTCGCTTCATTGCGCTGCTTGCCGACTCGGCGGGGAGTGCGTTTGAAAACGCCAAGCTGTACGAGCAATCGAACCTGCTGATCAGTGAGCTAAGGCTGATTAACGAGATCACGCGCAGACTGAATCAAAGCTTGAAGCTGAATGAAATATTCAATTTTGCTTCTCATGAGCTGATCGATATTTTCAAGGCGGACTCGGTCTGCATCCTGCAGGTCGATCCTGAGCAGAGAACCATGATTGTCAAAGCCAGCAATGAAACGAAATTGATCAATGAGCATTTCCCGCCTGATTATGGTTTCGCCGGATCCGTTACATCGACGAAAGAACCTCTTATCGTCTCGGATTACCGTCATGATCCCCGCAAACCGTCGCGCTTTATGGATTTAACGGGAGCCCGCTCCTTGATGGCTTCGCCGATTATCGCCAGCTCGGAAGTGATAGGTGTTGTGCTGGTCGCTCATCGGGAGCCGAATTATTTCTCCTACGATAACTTCAAGCTGCTGCAAGTGCTCTCCGGTCATATCGGACTGGCCATGGTCAATGCCTCCTTGCACGCCGAAGTGCGCCGAATGGTCATTACAGATCGCCTTACTGGCTTATATGCCCGACATTATCTAGATGAACAAATCAACTTCATGCAGAAGAAAGATTTCTGCGGGAGCCTCATAGTCGTTGATATCGACCACTTCAAGCAAATAAACGACACATACGGTCATCAGGTCGGGGATAAAATTCTGATACAAGTGAGTCAGATTATTCGATCCTGCATCCGGGATTCGGATATTGCGGCCAGATGGGGCGGAGAAGAAATCGCCATCTACCTGCCGCAAGCCAAGATGCATCAGGCGGCCCAAGTAGCCGATCGCATTCGCTCGCGTGTCTACGAAGAAACAGATCCGAAGGTTTCGATTTCGTGCGGCTTGTCCGAATGGAACTGGGAGGACGAAAAAGTTAGTGTAGAGAGCTTGTTTTACCGGGCGGACATGGCGTTGTACGAGGCCAAGCATGCGGGACGCAACCAAATCAAGCTCGGCTAATTTGCGCCAGGAGGCCTGTATAACTTCGCCTATGCTGGATACGATAACATCGTATTCGCGGAAGGGGGAGTTTTTTTGTGTTCATGTTACGCCAGCGCGGTGCGTTGTGTTCCATTCTTCTCTTGACACTGCTGCTTGCTTCATGCGTCCCGGAGGAAGAACGCTCGGCCGAGGAATGGGCAGCAGCGGCGCTGGACGCGCTGCAAGGTTCAAAGGGATTGCAATACAGCGGGCAGTGGGAAGGCTCGCGAGGAGGCGAACTGGTCTATAAGCATGAGGCATGGGCAGCGGCCGATTCCGAGAGCGTATGGCAGCCCGTCGTACCGCTGGAAGATGTCGCTGATATGATGGAAAGCGCCTCATTCAGCAGCCAAGCCGGCAACGGGGATCATGTCGTCGTCGATATTTCCATGAACAGATCCGAGTACACGGACGCGATGCGCACCAGAATGCTGCGCCAATTCGATGCTCTTGCGGACCAGGCTGCGGCACAGGGTGGGGAACGTCGCCCATTAACGGAGGAAAGGGAGTTGATTGAGGCGCTGTGGCAAGAGGCGGAAGTGGAAGCGGTCTATACGATGTCGATCCGCAGGGACACTGGCCTGCCGGAACAGGTTGAAGTAGAGGCCCGCTTGCATTATACTAGCGATGGAAAGAATATGCAGGAGACGATAAGAAGCCGATATATGCTGCAGCCGGATAGCAAGCAGCTAGTGCCCGAGGCTGCGGCCGATGGAAGCTGACAGCAACGAAGGAGGAATTCATGATGCGTGATCCGCGGTTTGTCCAGCTGGCACAAAATTTAGTCGATTATTCCATAGATGTTCAAGCTGGAGATAAAGTGCTGATTGATATGATCGGGGAGGAAAGGGAGCTGCTTTTGTGTCTGATCGATGCCGTCTACGCGAAAGGAGGCATGCCGTTCGTCGAATTGGAGGACAAGCGCGTAACCAGACGCTTGCTTCGCCAGGCGAGCGAGGATCAGATCAAACTGTGGGCCGAATATGATCTCAAGCGGATGGAGATGATGGATGCGTACGTCGGCATCCGCTCTGGCCATAATGTCAACGAATTGTCCGATGTTCCCGGCGAGAAATCGAGATTGTTTGATATGCTGTATAAGCGGCCGATTCATTCCGAACGCAGAGTCAAGCATACCAAATGGGTCGTGATGCGATATCCGAATGCTTCGATGGCACAGCTCGCGAATATGAGCACAGAAGCTTTCGAGGATTTCTATTTCAACGTGTGCAACCTGGACTATCGGAAAATGTCAGAGGCGATGGACGCGCTTGCCGCCTATATGGAAAAGACGGATCGCGTCCGTTTGGTGGCGCCGAATACCGATTTGACCTTTTCTATCAAAGGCATTCCTGCCGTGAAGTGCGATGGGAAGCTGAATATCCCGGATGGCGAGGTCTTTACCGCGCCTGTTCGCGACTCTGTCAACGGCGAGATCACTTTTAATGTGCCGTCCATTTACAGCGGAACGACGTTTGAGAATATTTATTTCCGTTTTGAAAACGGAAGGATTGTTGATGCCGCTTGCAACGAGACGGAGCGCCTGCTGGACATTCTGGATACCGATGAGGGTGCTCGCTACATAGGCGAATTCAGCCTGGGCATCAACCCCTTTATTCAGCATCCGATGAAAGACATTCTGTTTGATGAGAAGATTGATGGCAGCCTTCATTTTACGCCGGGTCAAGCGTACGAAGAAGCTGACAACGGCAATCGATCCTCTATTCATTGGGATCTGGTCTTGATTCAGCGCCCGGACTACGGGGGCGGGGACATATACTTTGACGACTTGCTGATTCGAAAGGACGGGCGATTCGTAGTTCCAGAGCTTGAGCCGCTGAACCCGGAGAACCTGAAGTAGACGCTTGTGACAAATGCCAAATGAATTTGTGCAATTTCTCGCTTGCGCTTCCCGAGATTTCCAAGGTATGATGAGGATAGCACATACGAAGATCATATCAATCAATTGGAGGGATCGGCCTATGTCCAACAAAAATGCGGCTATTGTTGAAATTTCGCAAACGGCGAATAAGTTCTCGTCATCTATCGTTCTTCAATTCGAAAACAAATATATTGATGTCAAAAGCATACTGGGTCTGTTCACAACGCTCTTGAACACGCATTCCTATGAACTGCATGTGCATGGCCCTGATGCCGAAGAAGCGAAAGCAGCCATGAAGGAAGTGTTTGCCAAGCATCAGCTCAACGTCAAAGTAGCTGAATAGGCAATCGCTTGGAACCAAAGGCCGGCTTGTTCTCTGCTTGAGAATAAGCCGGTATTTTTGCGTAAGGGACAAACTGCAAGCTCCTCTTGTTTCTGCCGGGAATTTCGTCTAATATAAAACATAGAACTTATGATGAGGGCAGCAAGCGAGCCCTAGCCACTGGCATGATGAGAGCACAGGGGGGAACAAATATGTCATCATCCGAACTTCATCCCGGATTAAACCGTAAAGCGATGGATTTGCTCCGCCAGGATGCTGATAAAATCGCCAATTTGATAGAGGTGCAAATGGCCAACTTGACCACTCGCCAATGTCCTCTGTATGAAGAAGTGCTGGATACGCAGATGTACGGATTTTCCAGACAAATTGATTTTGCTGTCCGTGCCGGCTTGATTGTGGAGGCGGCGGGGAAGGAGCTCTTGAGCGATCTGGAGCGTCGGTTAGCCCAGCTTTACGAAGCTTTAAGCAGAAAGGCAGAGTAGCCTGAAGGCGGTGGTACCGTTACGAATCGGACAGTTCCGCCCGGGCTGCTCTTTTTTTATATGGCAGGGCATAATCAGCACTCCCTGCCTTGCACTTTCACCGCCGATAAGGTTACAATAATCGTAATTGGTTACAAGGAGTGATGACCGTGTCCGAAATCGAGCAAGGCGGTATGATACGTATATCTGACGATGTAGTAGCGACAATTGCCGGTTTGGCGGCTTTGGAAACGTCCGGCGTAGCAGCAATGTCCGGAGGGATTTCCGAGGGGTTGGCCAAGCGTTTGAGCGGCAAGCAGGTTCAGCGCGGGGTCACAGTAGAAGTGGGTCAGTTGGAAGCGGCGATTGATCTGCGCATTATTGTGCAGTACGGCAGCAAAATACACGAGGTTTGCAGAGAACTGCAAGAAAATGTGAAAGAAGCTGTAGAGAATATGACCGGTCTGACAGTAGTCGAGGTCAATATCAAGGTCGAGGGCGTTGCCTTCAAAGAGGAAGAGCAGCAGCACGATGAGGCCAACCGCGTAAAGTAACCGGGGAGGGAGGAGCAGGGCTGTTTCTTTGATCCACTTTTCAAAGAGACGTCCTGCTTTTCTTTTGTAATTTACATATGGCATTTTATAGAAAAAAATGGATATCCGGTATTTCGGGCGCATGAATTCATACGGAATTTGACATAATAAACAAGTATATCATAATAAGCTATCCGGTCGGGAGGAGATGCAGCATGGCTTTCTTTTCGAGGCAGGCGGCCGAGCCTGTGCCTGAGGCAGAGACAAATGTATGGTCATGTGATAACGAAGAATGCGCAGGCTGGATGCGGCAGGATTTTTCTTTTTCATCCGCGCCCGAATGCCCGTTGTGCCATTCTTCCATGAGGCAGGAGACACGCATGCTGCCGGTTATCCACATGTAGCGAGCCTTTTGAAGTCCTGTTGCGCCGGCGTAGGCCGCCGGCTGCGGCAGGCATCGAGGCGATGAGCACCATACATCTTGGGGGATGAGGAAATGTACGCAGGTTCGACAGGGATACAATGGCTTCATGTCAAATGGTTTATTGGCGACGAGCAAGGCACGCCGCTGCCGATGGCAGAGGTGCTGACAGGGCCTTTTTGGTTTTGGTTCGCTGTGACCTTGACCGGATTGCTCATCGCTGCCGTTTTCAATGAACCGCTGCAGCGCATCAGCTTTATTGCCAAACTGCATGAAACGCTGGATCGTTACAAAAGATATGTTCCGGAGGTGCTTCGGGTAGGACTGGCTGTTTCGCTCGTGATGCAAATCGCCACCCGGAGTTACCTGGCGCCGGAATTTGCAGCAGATGCCTGGTGGGTAGTAGCGCTTCAGTTTATCGCGTTCCTCTTCTTATTCAGGCGCAGGACGCTGGCGTTGGTTGGGTTCGTCTTGCTTGTGCTGTATGGCTATGCCATTTTTCAGTATGGATGGTTTCATGCTTTGGATTATGTTTTTTATGCCGGCATTATTTATTATCTCTGGATTCATCGTACATACGCTTCCCATACAGCAACACCGGTCTTATATTTGACGCTGGGCTTCTCTCTGGCATGGGCTGGTCTGGAGAAGATGACGATGCCGGAGCTTTCGTTCGGCATTGTAGAGCGTTTCGACGTTCCCACCTTCGGATTTACCGTGGAGCATTTCGTCTTGATCAGCGCATTTATAGAGCTGGGACTTGCCTGGAGCTTGATTGTCGGCATCTTGAATCGTTTTGTGTCCATATTGGTCACGCTTGTCTTTATTGCCACGACGACGGTGTTCGGCTTCACGGAAATTGTCGGGCATACGATCATCCATGCATTGCTGCTGATGTTTATCCTTGAAGGGGAGGGCGCTCTAAAAACGCCGTTTCAATTCCATCGCTCGCCCGCACTGCGCTATTCCTTCGTTCTCGTGAATTTCTGTGTGCTGCTGTTCGGGTTGATGGCGCTATATATTGCGCTTGGGAGTTAAGGCTTGCATGGGCGCCTTTCAGCCCTCATCTCCAAAAAGGAGCTGCCCCAAAGTCATGTAGCGACTTTGAAGCAGCTCCTTTTTTTTATCGCGTTATTGTTATTATTTGCCGATTCGATTGACTTCTCGTGAAATGCTAAGCAGTATGCCCATACTGATCATGCTGGCCAGCAAGGACGAACCGCCGTAGCTGATGAAAGGCAACGTCACGCCAGTCATCGGAATCGCATTGCTAACGCCGCCAATATTGATCAGCGCCTGGATTGCCAGCAAACTTACAATCCCGACCCCAACTACGGATCCGAACAAATCCGGACACCGCAATGCGACAATAATGCCTCTCCAAAGCAAGGCAAGGTATGTCAGCAGGAATAAAAGTGTCCCAATAAGACCGAGTTCTTCACCAATGATGGAAAAAATAAAGTCGGTATACGGAAAAGGCAAGTAGAACAGCTTCTCGATGCTTTGCCCGAAGCCGGCGCCTGTCAGTCCGCCATGTCCGAAGGCATACATCGAATGAATAATGTTGTAGCCTGAGCCGAGCGGATCATGCCAGGGGTCGAGATAGGTGGCAATCCGTTGAAAGCGATAATCATTGCCGTCTGTGATTAATAAGTACAGGTTGATGAGGATGAAGCTGCATACCGCTGCCAAGGACGCGCCAACCATAATGTGCTTCAAATGCGCTCCGCCAGCTATAATGACGATAGCCGTTGTCATCACAAACACCATGGCTGTACCAAAATCCGGCTGAAGCATAATCAGCCCGGTGACCACGCCGACGATGACGACGACCGGCATCAGCCCTTTTTTCAAATCGCGAAACGCTTCCCCTTTTTTTTCAATCAGCGCCGCCATATACAATATGGTCGCCAGCTTGACAAATTCCGATGGCTGAATGCCGAAATTTCCTATGGAAAGCCAGCTTCGTGCGCCATTCACCGGGTCGCGCGTCAATACCAATAGCAGCAGAATGACGCAGCCAAAGAAAAACGGCACAAACCACTTCTTCCATCGTGTGTAATGAATGTTCATAAGGAAGAGCATGCAGATCGTGCCGAGAATCGCCCAGATTATTTGCCTTTTAGTAAAGTAAAGCGGATCGTCAAGCAGATGCGCGGCACGAGGTGAGCTGGCGCTGAACACCATCAATATGCCGAATCCCACCAAGAGGATGGTCAGCGCCAGCAAGATAAAGTCGGGTGTGCCCCGTTTGGACGGATTCATTGCCAATCCCTAGCTAAGCTTGTCTTTGAGCTGTTTTAATTTCTCTTCTGCTTGCTTGCGGACGGAATCGGGCACAGCGCTCTCATATTCCAGTCCATGCGGGAATGTGGCTCTTCCAATATAAGCATCCTGCAACTCGAGAACGGCCGAAGGCGACTCCAGCTTGCCCTCAATAGCGCGCGTATTGACGCGCAGATAGTACTCCTGTCCGTCCATCTCCAGCTTCCAGTCATATGTAGCGCGATAATATTCCCACTGCCAACGTACGAATCCCAGGCTTTCCGTTACGGCATCCAGATGGCTCAGTTCGCTCTTGAGTCCTTTAAGGTCGTTGTTTTCAATAATCATCTTATCGTTCCTCGCTTTGCTTTGGATAATGGATTGGTTCAAAAAGTCGTTTTTGCTCTTTACCCATGATAGTACGTTTTCAAGAAGCACGCAAGCTTCTGAAGCGAGAAGGAGGCAAATTCGCTTGACCCGGTTGACATGATCCCCTGTCAGTGCTGGTTGGAAATGGCCGCAATCAGCAGGCATGCTTGCGTTTTTGCCGGGCATCTTAATGGTGTAGCCTTGATTACGGCTATAGGACTGCACTTGAGAGGGAGGAAACAGGAAATGGAGAAAAAATTGCGCGACATCATGAGCCGTGACTGTGTGACGATTACACTTCAGGACAATGTCTATGAAATTGCCGTGAAGATGAAGGAACATGATATTGGATTTATTCCTGTAGTTGAGAACAAAAAGCTGATCGGTGTTGTCACTGACCGTGACTTGGTCGTCCGCGGCTATGCTGAGAAACGCTCGGGTTCTTTTGAAGTAAGGGAAGTCATGTCCACGGATGTTGTGACAGCGTCGCCGGAAATGACAGTAGATGAGGCGGCAAACCTGATGGCCAGAAATCAAATCAGACGGCTGCCTGTAGTGGAAAACGGGGAGCTCGTCGGCATCGTAGCGATCGGCGACCTCGCCGTGCGTGAAATCTTTGTGAACGAGGCCGGAGAGGCGCTGAGCGAAATTTCCGAAGAGCGTGAGCCGGCAACGGTTTAACAGCGTATTAGGATGAAGCAGCTGTCCAAGCGTGCTTGGACCGCGAGGAACAGCCAACCAGGCAAGCTGGTTGGCTTTCTTCGCGTCTTGGCAGAAAAGGATGTTTAATTTGTCGCCAGTCTCTTCATACTGAATAGAAAGATGTTAGGAATGGGCAAGGAGTGACACCATGACAAAGCCGCTCATGATTCAAACAGGGCAAACCTTGCTGGCGGATGCGCGCAATCCGGCGTACGCGGCAATTCGTGACAAGCTTGCCGGATTCGCAGAGCTTGTGAAATCCCCCGATGACTGGCATACATATCGCATGACGGCCATCAGCTTGTGGAATGCGGCGGCAGCAGGGGTTCGACCGGAAGAAGTGATTGAAGTGCTCACAGGCAATAGCCGCTATCCCGTTTCTTTGCAATTGCAGCGCGATATCTATGCCGTCATGAGCCGCTATGGAAAGGTGCGGCTCGTTTCAGCTGATGACAAGCTGCTGCTGAAGGCTGAAGATCAAGATGCCTGGGAAGCCATTCGACACGCTCGCGACGTTCGCGACAACTGGCTGGAGGCGGACGACAATCGAATGCAGGCGTATCTGCTTCCCGCTTATCGCGGGATGATCAAAAACGCCTGCATGCAGGCCGGGTACCCAGTTGTGGATCAAGCCGGATACAGGGACGGCGAACATCTGAACGTGCAGTTCAGAGAGCGAACGGCGAAGGGGAGCGAATTTCAACTTCGCGATTATCAGCGTCATGCGGTCGATCGTTTTTATCAGGAGGGCACGGTTCACGGGGGAAGCGGTATTGTCGTATTGCCTTGCGGGGCTGGCAAAACGATTGTTGGCCTTGGCGCGATGGTAACATGCAAATGCGCTACTTTGATCTTGACGACGAATACGACGAGCGTCAAGCAGTGGAAGCGGGAGATCTTGGACAAGACGGCGCTTGCGCCGGATATGATAGGCGAGTACGCGGGCAAGCAAAAGCAAGTACGTCCTGTAACGATTGCCACTTATCATATGCTGACGTACAGAAGCAGGGATCAGAACGCCTTCGTTCATATGAAGCTGTTCCAGCAGCGCAAGTGGGGACTCATTATTTATGATGAGGTTCACCTGCTGCCTGCCCCGGTCTTCCGGGCGACAGCCGAGCTGCAGGCAGCGCGGAGGCTCGGCCTGACTGCAACACTCGTTCGGGAGGACGGACGCGAAGGGGATGCCTTCTCGCTGGTTGGTCCCAAAACATTTGATTTGCCGTGGCGCTCTCTGGAAGTTCGGGGCTTTCTCGCGGAAGTCCGCTGTGCGGAAGTGCGGGTCAAGCTGAGCGAGCGCGACCAGCTGCGGTACTTGGAAGCCTCGCCAAGAGCAAAGCCTCGCATAGCCGGTGACAATACAAGCAAGGATGAGGTAGCGGCAGCCTTGATCCACTGCCATCACGACAAGCCCGTGCTGGTGATCGGCCAATATTTGCAGCAGCTGCGCAGGCTGTCCGGCAAGCTGCAGGCGCCGCTGATCACCGGTCAGACGAGCCAGGAGGAGCGGGAGCGGCTGTTTGACCGGTTCCGCAAGGGCCACATTCCGGTGCTGATCGTTTCCAAGGTAGCCAACTTCGCAGTAGATTTGCCCGATGCGGCGGTAGCCATACAAGTTTCCGGCAGCTACGGCTCCCGGCAGGAGGAGGCGCAGCGGCTCGGTCGGGTGCTTCGTCCGAAACAAAATGGCGGCGAGGCCTATTTCTATTCCCTCGTTTCGGCAGACACGCGGGAGGAGCAGGATGCGGATCGGCGCAGACTGTTTTTATTGGAGCAGGGCTATTGCTATGAACGGCTGCAAGAGTCGGATGTATGGAAGCGGAAGGAGGCAGCATCGGGATGAGAATGAGCGCATGGCTTGAGCAGGTTCCGCCCTCGATTTTGGAGCAAATTGCGGCACATCCTTTCCACCGGGAAGAACTGCAGACTGGCACCAGTCTGCTGGAGTGTCTGACGGACGGAAAAGTGCTGCGTCGCGGCTATGACAGAATGACGAGCCTAGAACGCGAGGCGTTGCAAGCCATATGCCGAGAATTCGGTCTTAATCGTTTCCAATGGGACGACCTGCAGCTGCTGCCGGCACACCGTCCTATCGCGGAATGGAAAGCAGCAGTCGCCGCCCTGTGCGAGAAGGGGCTGTTGTGCGCCTGGCAGAAGGCGTGGGGGGAATGGAGCTTCAGCCTCCCGGCGGAAGCTTGCCAGGAATGGAGCGAGCTAGTGGTCGGCACGCCATTCGAACAGGCTGCCGAGTGGAAATTGGATGAGCTGGAACAAGCGACTGACGAACAAGGAAATTTGGTCATAGACATCTTGCTGCTTGGCTGGTTTCTCCAGAATGCAGGATTGACACGCGGGAAGCAGGGGCATCTGCACAAAGCGGCGTGCAGGAAGCTGGAGCAGCTCCTTAGCGTGCCAAGCAGCTATTGTTCGCCGGATGAATCCGAATCACAAAGCACCAGCGAATCAGACAGCGGCTTATCCGCTGGCGCTGCGGCTGTCATCGACGCTGCCGCACGGTTCGGGCTTCTGCAGTGGGAAGCGGACAGCCTGTCCTTGCAGCCCGAAGCATGGCGCACCTTTCTGGCTCAAACAGGTGTCCGGCAATTCCAGCAGCTGGCCAGAGAGTGGCTGCTGTGGCATGCGCCGCCGCAAGCCTGGCTGCAGCACGCGGGATTTGCCATACTGAACATGCCTGAGACTGGCTGGTACGACCTTCAGCATCTATTTGAATCGATGCGTGAAAAGGGCGTCTTGCAGGACGATCTGGCATGGCCTTCGTTTGCTGCGAGTTTGCAGCAGTCTATATTGCAGCCTATGGAAGCCTTCGGCTGGCTGCAGACCGCCAGAATGCGTGACGGGCGAGTTCTGCTTCAGAAATCGGCGGATGTCCGTGAACAAGCAGGGGAGGAGATGAACAAACCTTGCCTGTCCTCGCAAGGCGAGGTCATGCTGCCGCTCGGATGCGAGCTCGAAGCTCATTGGGACATGCTGTGTTGCAGCGAATTCGCGGGATACAGGACGCCGATTGCGCTGTACCAGATTACCCAGTCGAGCGTGCTGCGCGGCAAGGAACAAGGGAAATCCATGATCGATGTAGTGGGTGGACTGGGCGTGGATATCCCCGCCAATTTGCTTCACCAGCTGGAGGAATGGGAAGGGCGCTATGGGGAAGTAGAGGTGAGCGCCTGTACGGTTATTCGCTGCCGTAACGGCAGCCTGGCTGATCAGCTTCGTCAATGGTCCCGACTGCGAGGAAAAGTGGAAGCAGCGGGCGAGGGGATTTTGCTAGTTCGTGGGGATTTGTCTCAGAAGGAGCTGATCAAGCTGATATCCGGCAACGGGTTCCACGTCACGTTGCAAAAACGGGAGGAGCCTGGCGGCAAGCTAGCGGCTGAACCGCTGCGCCAATGGGCCGCCGGATTTGAAGACCTGCAAGGCACGGCGCCGGCCAAGAAGCTTCCTGACATTCCAGATTTGTATGAGCGCATGAGCGCCATACCTGCCAGTTGGCTGCACGAATTCAGGACATATCACCCTTCCACTGGCCGGCAAATGATAGAGCACGCCATTCGTTATCGCTCGGGCGTGCAGCTTCGCATTCAAGGGGATGCCATTAGGTTCCACCCGGAGCGGGTGTTGGGGGACACATCGGGCTGGAAAGTGGAAGGCTGGGTGGCAGCTGCACCCCAGGAACGGGAAATGAAGCAATTTTCTCCG
Source organism: Xylanibacillus composti (assembly GCF_018403685.1). Lineage (NCBI taxonomy): Bacteria > Bacillati > Bacillota > Bacilli > Caryophanales > Paenibacillaceae > Xylanibacillus > Xylanibacillus composti. Next base: position 129,237 of record NZ_BOVK01000016.1, on the reverse strand, counting down.
AAAGATTGGGAAGAAATACAGTTGATTTTGCCCGGCATTAATGATAATAATGAGGTATTACGTTCATGAGAGGGGATGAAACGGAAGATGAGCGTACAAGAGCAGCAAGTACTGGATATGACCGCCCTCTTAATTGAGAGCACCGAACTCGCGGAGATGATTTTGGGCTCGCAAGAGATGGAGCGTTACCTATATTGGAAGCAAATCATGGAGCAAGACCCGATTGCTCAAGAAGCAATTCGCCAGTTTCGCCTCGACAAGGAAGCCTTTGCCGACTGCGAACGTTTCGGCCATTTTCATCCGGACTACCATGCCGGGCTGGAGCGCGTAGAGAAATCGCAGGAAGCGATGCAACAAATTGAAACCATTCGCTATTTTAAAGAAGCAGAATCGGCCCTGGATGATCTGCTTTATCAAGTTTCCCTGACGATTGCGCGGAGCGTATCCGAATCGGTCAAGGTACCGTCGAATACGCTCCTGCCGGATACAGGAACAGGAGGCTGCGGAGCGGGAGGCTGCAGCGGAAGATGCGGCTAAGACCGCCGCAAGGAAATATCCGGCTCGATTCGACCGATTGCCAGCCCGGCTTGATTGTACAGCTTCGGCTTATGAAAGGCGGCTAATGCAGCTGCCTGCGAGCTGCTGAGCTCCTCCAGCTGCAGCAGCACTTCGACTCCAGCAGCATATACCGCTTGCAGCGAGCCGTCATCGCACTTCAGGGCTACAGCGAATCCCGCCTCTCGGGAGGCCATTGCCAGCACGCCGTCGGCACCCATCTTGGCGATCCAGCGCCCGCTGGTGATTTCCGCCAGCTTCGTGTCGAAGCGCCCGCTTCCTGCCAGATAGAATGGATGCCGGACAATGCTGTCATAGATCGTGCGGCAGGATGCGGCGAGCGGCGTGTCCGCCGCGGACTGGGGCGCGCACCACGCCAAGTATGCCCGGGCAAGCTGCTCCAGCGGCATGCGGTACGTCGGCACGCCGCAACCGTCCGTAGCCGTCGTCAGCAGATCCGCGGGCACGCCGCTCAGCTCGGAAACAGCAGCAAGCATTCGCTGCTGGACAGGATGCTCGGGCAGCCAGTAACCGTCTAACGGTACGCTCAGCGCTTTGGCCATTGCCAGCATGCCAAGATGCTTGCCGGAGCAATTGTGATGCAGGACCGTCGGTGGTTGGCCTGCAGCACGAAGCGCTTCCCGAGCGGCTTTGGCATAAGGTTCATGTGTGCCGCAATGCAAATGATGTTCCTCAAGGCCAAGCCGCTCCATAAGCGATTTGGCCGCTTGCACATGTTCTGGCTCTCCGCTATGCGAAGCGCAGATTAAGGACACTTCAGCAGCGGACAAGCCATACCGGTCAGCCGCGCCCGAAATCAGGACGGCAGCTGCCTGCAAGGGCTTGGCGGACGAGCGAATGAAGGTCTCCCGCCGGCTGTCGCCGAGTGAGGCTGTCAAGCCTCCTCCGCGGCTGCATACGGCTCCATGGATGAAGTGACGGTTCTCTACATACTCGCCTCTCCAGGCAAGAACGAAATTTTTGGAATGAGGAGACGAAGTCATAATAATTACTCCTTTACAAACATACTAATGTAACAAGAAAACGAGGTGTCATGGACATGTTTTCTGAAAGAATCGGATTAATTGTTTGGATTAGCGATGTGAAGGCCGCGAAAAACCAGCTGGATCGCTATGGCTCTGTCCATTATATCTCACGCAAGATGCACTACGCTGTGCTTTATATACATGCCAATAAAGAAGAAGAAACGATGAAACAGCTGCAACGGTTGCATTGGGTGAGAAAAATAGAGCGCTCCTACAGAAATGAAATCAAGACTGAATACAATAGTAATATGCCGGACAAGACCAGATTTTACTCTTTGTAGGGATGAAATTCAAACAGTGGTCGAAATTTTTATGAAATTGTTGCGATGTAGTTGGATTCTTGTCGAGAATCCGTTAAAATATGAGTAACGTCATAGTCTCAAAGACCCACAGTCAAGTTCGTCCTACTATTAATGGGAATGGGGTGTGGAAAATGAGAGATAAGATCATGCAGCGCTGGAGCACGTATGAGCCGTTTTTTGTCGAATTGGGAGACAAAAAAGTAGCAGATGTGGTGATTACGAACCATGCCAAAATGCGCTGGAAAGACCGGGTTGAGAGTGAAAAGACGGGATTCGAGGATATTTGCGCATTTCTGTGGGAAAAATTAAAAAAAGGCCACGTTGAACCCTATTACCGTAATGAGCAGGACGTATACTTAATCGACGAGGATCTCGTTATGGTGGCGGAATTCTCCACCATTGAAGGCGAAACAGACATCGCCGGAAATCCGCTGCACAAGATGATTGTCGTCACCTTCCTTGGACGAATGTCGGAAACGATCGAATTGCGCGATCTAAAGTCCTACTACTCATGGCTGCGGCATTCCAGAAGAATGACCTTGATGAAGAACAGCCGCAAGCGAAGATAGCGGGCTGCGCAGGATAAATAGAAAGCAGGGATTCGAGCATGCGTTCCGCGCGGGACGCATGTTTTTTTATGATTACAGCTTCCGGGAGCGTTTCCCGTTGCGGCTGCCGGGCACCATATAGGTGTGCCTCCACACGGGACATGGCTTGCGAATAAATTGGCTCACGAATAACGGGCATTTTGATGCCGTTTCCGTTACAATAGAAGCAACGCGAAGCGCACTATACGAAAGGTGGACGGTTGCATTGGCCCTCAATTTTCATCAGCTTCATATTTTTTATACGGTTGCCATGAGAGGCAGCTTCTCCGCCGCAGCGCATTCCCTGCATATGACGCAGCCTGCGGTAACGATGCAGATCCAGGCACTGGAGGATTATTTCGGGACGAAGCTGTTCCACAGGTCAACGAAAAAGGTGGAGCTGTCAGAAGCCGGCAAGACTTTGCTGCCCTTTGCTCGGCGAAGCATTGACTTCATGAAAGAAACCGATATGGCGATGTCGAGGTATACGCATATGCTGCAAGGGCGCTTGCAAATGGGGGCAAGTCTGACCTTCGGGGAATATATCTTGCCGCGCATTCTCGGCCCGTTTGCCAAAGAATACCCGAACATTACCGTAAGCATGAAGGTCATCAACACATCGCAGATTCTTGAAGAAATTCAAAACCATCAGCTCACCTTCGGCATTGTAGAGGCCCCGATTCAACACCCGGATGTAGTGACAGACGCCGTGTTGAATGATGAATTGAAGCTGATTTTGCCTGCAGGCCATCCGCTGCTTGAGCAAGAGCAGATCCGAATGGAGGACGCCCTGGCATATCCGTTCGTTCTCCGCGAGAAAGGATCGGGAACCCGGCTCGTCATGGAGCAGGAAATGCTGCGTAAAGGTGTGGACCCCGGCGCTCTGAAGATTGCCATGGAGCTGGGCAGCACCGGCGCGATCAAATCCGCCGTGGAATCGGGGCTGGGCCTGTCGGTTATTTCCGCATCATCGGTGAAGCACGAAGTCACACTCGGTTTGCTTCATGTGCGGTCGATTGAAGGCTTTACTTTCACACGAGAGTTTTATTCGATCTACCTGGCTTCCACTCTGCTGCCGATTTCAGCGGTTACGTTCCTGTCTTTCCTGCGTGAGCGGGACATCAGCCAGTGGCTGTAACCGGCATCTCAACGCTTAAATACCAAGAAGGGAATGAGCTTATGCCTAGCGCATTTGTCGATTTGCATACGCATACGACCGCATCGGACGGGACCTGCACGCCGGGAGAAAATGTAAAGCTGGCTGCTGAAGCGGGATTAGCGGCGCTTGCGATTACGGATCACGACACGTTTGGCGGTTTGTCCGAAGCGCTCAAAGCGGGGAGGCAGGTTGGCATCGAAGTGGTGCCCGGTGTAGAGATTAGTACGGCATGGCAGGGTCAGGATATACACATCTTGGGCTATTTTCTCGAATGGGAGGATGCGGGAGTTCAATCTCGTCTTGCTGATTTGCGCGATGTACGGGCCAAGCGCAACGAACGGCTGGCGGAACGTTTGCGCCAACTAGACATGCCGGTCACGCTGGCTGATGTCGAACGGCTGGCGAGGGCGAACGGAGCAACGGGGTCGGTAGGACGGCCGCATTTTGCGGAGTGGCTTGTTCAGCACGGGTATTGTGCCGATATTCGCGAGGCCTTCGACAAGTATTTGGGCAAGGACGGAGCTGCCTATGTGCAAGTAGATCGAATCTCGCCATTTGCTGCCATTGATTTCATCCACGAATCCGGCGGTGCTGCAGTCATTGCGCATCCCGGCTTATACGATGCCGATGAATTGGTGGAGCAACTGACCCATCACGGCGCCGACGGCATTGAGGCTGCTCATGCCGACCACGATGACAGACAGGAGCAGCATTACCGCGATATGGCGGAGCGGAGCAAGGTGCTGGTGACCGCGGGATCGGACTTCCACGGATATCGGAACGGCGAAGTGTTCCATGCTCCGCTCGGCTCCCGCCGCATCTCTATCGAGGTGGTGCGGGAGCTTGAACGGGTGGCAATCAGGTATAAGGGCATTCGACGGTAAGTTGGTAGACCTTATTTGATGGTTTTGTAGTGGATTGCCTATGAATCCGCTGTATGAAGGACCGTGAGTTCCGTTAGAGTAGAAGATGGGCGGAAAACGGGCTAGTAGCGCTCCTCAGTTCCGTTAGAGTGACGAACGGCAGGCTAACGGCCCCGCCGCTTGTTGCGCATGTGCAGGATGGAATGGGAGGGGGATAATTTCCAAAAAGGAGCGGGATGAAATGCAGCCGAAAACTAGAGTGATACTAGCAGTTGCGGGCAGTTTTATAGTATGCGTTTACGGCCTGTTCCGGCTTGTAACGGAAATCCCTTTCGAATCTGTTCCCATCCTCCCCATCGTTTTTGCGGTGACAGGCTTTATCGGGATTATCGGGAACCTGGCGCAATGGCGCAAGCTGAAGAACGGTTAATGGGCTATCAGAAAAAGGAGTATGTGCGGACGGTGGAGAAGCTTTCAAAGGCTTGTTCACCTTTTTTTTTGATTGGCCGGAGCCTGTGCCGGAACGAAAAAAAACCGCGCAGCACAAGGCTGGGCGGTATGCATAATTCGGGGGCCACTTGCGCAGCCCCCTTCATGGGAGAGGAGAAACCGGATGAAGAGCTTATGGGGAAACGTAAGTCTTCTCCGCGGTTGTCCGCGGCACTTTCATGCCGCTACTCCTATAATGTCCGGTACAGCCAGATTCTATACAGCGAACCAATATTTTTTTTCTTGTCGGTCGAAAATGTGGTAGGATATACGCATACAGCGGATGACAACAAGGAACAGGTGAGGATGAGACAGTGCGAATCATTGCGGGAAGCGCGAAGGGACGGCCGTTGAAGGCTGTGCCCGGCAGCGGAACACGACCAACCACGGATAAGGTGAAGGAAGCGTTATTCAGCATAATCGGACCCTATTTCGAAGGCGGACGAGTGCTTGATTTATTCGCCGGAACCGGCGGGTTGGGGCTTGAAGCTTTGAGCAGAGGGATGGATGAGGCGGTTTTCGTCGATGCCGACCATCGGAGCGTCTCTGTCATAAAAGAGAATGCGCGCCATGCCGGATTCGCCGAGCAATGCGAGATTTACCGCAACGAAGCGTCCCGGGCAATCCGGGCATTGGCGAAGCGGGAACGCCAATTTGATCTGATTTTTTTGGACCCTCCCTATAAGATGAAGGATATGCATGATTGGCTGACTCGGATGCTGGAGCTCGGATTGCTGGCAAAAGGGGCGACCGCAGTCATTGAGCATGATGCCCAGACTGTATATCCCGAGCAATTGGAAGACCTGCACTGCATCAGGCAGGCGATTTATGGCGACATTGCGATTACTATATACAACATGCAGGGAGATGGAGTACAATGAGCCGCAAAGAACGGGTTGCCGTATACCCCGGAAGCTTTGATCCTGTCACATTCGGGCATTTGGACATCATTCAGCGGGCTGCCAAGCAGTTTGACTGGGTCATCGTTGCAGTGCTGAATAATGAGAAGAAAAATCCTTTGTTCTCTGTACAGGAACGCAAAGAGCTGCTGTATCAGGTTACCTTGGACATGCCGAATGTCGAGGTCGACAGCTTCAATGAGCTGTTGATCAACTATATGCGGAGCAAGGATGCCCATATCATTGTCCGCGGCCTGCGCGCGGTCTCGGATTTCGAATACGAACTGCAGATGGCGTCCACCAATCAAAAGCTGGATGACACAATCGAAACCTTCTTCATGATGACGAATCCGAAATACTCTTATTTGAGCTCCAGCATCGTGAAAGAAATCGCGCGTTTTCAAGGGCAAGTCTCAGATTTGGTCCCCGATGTTGTGGAAAAGGAGCTTAGGCGCAAGCTGTCGTCCAGCTCATCTCTAGAATCGGCGGAATAGATGAGCAAGACGATGTCCGGCCCGCTTCACGCCCAGCAGCAATGCGCTGCATGCGACAACAGTCCCGAACAGAGCTGCCGATAAGGCCGGGGCTGCGACAGCCCATACATAGAGACTTTCCATGTCTTGGCCGCCTTGCGCCGAGACTGGCCAGCCTGATGCCAGTGCGGGTATGGCTGTTCGCTGAAGGAAGCGCAAAAGCGGTTCCCAGATGACGAGCGTCAATCCAAAAGCCAGTGCTGCGTGCATAAGGCGCGAGTAGAAGAAAATGCGAAAGCGGATGCCGGTCCTGGCAACCAACGCCCGCACTTGCAACAGCATGGACAAACCGCTGAAGCCCAGCAGTGCTCCGATGGCTGCCATCGTCAGCTTCACTTCCTGCTGCGGCATATCCGCCAGTTGCCGGGCGCCCAGATGAACTTCCAGCAGCGCGCTAATCCAAGCTTCTCCCGCAGCCGTGTGCAGAGGGGGCAAAAGCTGCCGAAGCATGGCTGCAGCGACGGAACAGAAGATGAGGATGCCGCCAATCGCAAACAGCTGCTCAATCGCATGCTTGACCGTGTCTCCAAGCAATTGGCCCAGCGACCGTCCGTCCTCTTGGCGTGCCCGCTGCATATCAAGGCGGGCCTGCTTCCAAAGCGATTCACTCGATTCAGGTACGGCTTGTCTCGGTTGAGGGACAAGCCATGCAAGCAGAACAGCCATTGCCAGCAGCGATCCCCAGTGAATGAGCAGAAGCGGCAACGCTAACTGAGGCATGCGAAAAAATCCGACAGCGATAACGGTCGCGATCAACGCGGGTGCTGCGGCGTGAGACAAGGCAAGCAAGCGCTCGCTTTGCTGCTTTTGGATGATGCCCTGCTGTGACAGAACAGCTGTCGCTTTGGCTCCGGCGGGATATCCGCCGATCCAGCCGGAAAATAGCGCCCACAGCGCTGATCCGGGCAGCCCAAGCAATGGCCCGGTTATTGGAGTGGCCAATCGCCCGCAGAAGTGAAGCAACCCTGAGGCTAACAGCAGCTCAGTAAGCATAAAATAAGGCATCAGCGCGGGAAAAACGACTTTCCACCAAATTTCGACGCCAGTTGAAGCAGCTTGAAATACCTGCTCCGGATTGGACAGAAATACAGCAGTGCTCAAGACAGCCAACAGAGCAGGCACCCAGACGGCAATTGCTTTACGATTGAAGAACATTGGCCAAGTACCTCCTTGCAGAGCGGCTGGTTGTACATGTTTACGCGGAGGGTTGTTCGATTATGACCAAGAAACGCTTATTAATGAAGTGGCTGCGCTATGGGCTGCTTGCCGTCCTTGTAGTCTCCATCACGGTATATGCGTATTGGCCGTCGCCTTACATTATTTATAGGCCGGGAAGCGCAGAAGAGGTTCGTCCCATGATTCATATGGAGGATGCATACCTGGATGAAGCCGGATCGTTTATGCTGACGACGGTAAACGTATTGTCGAATACGAATATGGCAACGTATTGGTATGTGAAATGGTTTAACAAGCATGCGCAAATATTCCTGGAGAGAGAAATTTACCGGGAAGGCGAGACGCATGAGGAGTACCGCGAACGCCAAGGCTACAATATGATGAACTCCCAGAGCATGGCTGCGCTTGCGGCATATCAAAGCGCGGACATCGAATTTGAACTCCGTACCGAGCAGGTGATCGTGCTGGGCGTGCAAAAAGGGTTTCCGGCGGAGAAGGCGCTTGCCGCAGGAGACATATTGCTGGAAGTGAACGGCGAGAAAGCTGCTGATACGCAAACAGTAGCAGAGCTGATTCAGCGGCAGAAGGTGGGGGATGCGGTCACGATCACGTATAAGCGGAATAACGAAGTGCACGATGTTCCGATCACGCTCGTTGAGTTAGACGGGGACATGAGCAATTCCCGTCCCGGAATAGGCGTGACGATGGGCAATGTCATGGAAGTTGTGCCCGTCGACCCCGGGAAGAAGGTTACGATAGAGGCAGGCAGCATTGGAGGGCCTTCGGCGGGCTTGATGTTCGCCATGGAAATATACAATCAGTTGGTCCCGGAGGATGTAACCAAGGGCTACCGGATCGCCGGAACCGGAGAAATTAACGGGAACGGCGAAGTGGGTAGAATCGGCGGGGTTCGCCATAAAGTCATAGCGGCTGACAGGGAGAAGGCGGATTTGTTTTTCTGTCCGGTGGAAAATGGTGACGAAGCGAGGGCGGCAGCGGCTGAGCTCGGCACAACAATGGAAGTGGTCCCGGTTTCTACCATGGACGAGGTCTTGGCCTATTTGGATCGGTTGCCGCCCAAGCACGAGCAGGACCGGTAGCCGGAACTCCGGCTATGGCTGAATGGATGGCTGCCGCAGCGGAGCCTGCCGAATGTCCCGCTGCCACTCTTCGGGCGAACATTGCGGGTAGCCTAGCGCATACACATACGACGCACGCAGATCAAGATCGAGCTGGCGAGAAGATGATTTGCTTACCCTTGTGAATACCGGCACAGCAGCCGTCTGCTTCATCCGTTTCAATAGCCTGCGCCCCGCTTCGGAGAAGCCAAGCACACGCAAGTATGGGACGCCGGCAGCCAGCTGCTCGCGCGAAAAGATAGAGCCGGGGTGATTCAACAATATGCGCAGCAGCGTACGCTGCAGTTTGGTTCGCGTATATCGCTTGGTTTTCAATCCGCTGATCAGCTGCTCGAAGCTTTCGCAAGGGGGCTGCATGAAAAGCAGATCGCGAATGCGGTGCTCAAGCCCTTCACTGACCTCGGCGAGCGCTTGCAGCTGCACCGGGGGCGTGACAGCCAGCCTTGCGAGCAGCGGAGTATAGTACCGTTCCCAATCGAGCGGTGCCCTGCCCAGACTCTGCTCACGCTTTAAGATGGCATAAGTATAGCCGGGGACGTAAGGCCGAATGGCTTCTATATCGCCCTGCTCCAGCCATAAGCGCCGAATGGCGGTAGCGCTGGCGATCGATTCATGTGAGGGGGTCTGTTCCCGGTAATCGGCTTTCGTGCGGGTGACGGTATAGGGCTGTATGGGGCTGCCGATTCGGTGCAGGGCTATCAAGTAATGCAATCCCAGTGTATTGTTGGGCTTGCCCAGTTCTCCCTCGGGGATGACAAGTCCCGACTGGGCGGCAAATTCGGCGACGGCGGCTGCGTAAGCGGCAGGAAAAGGAATGCCTGTCTGCAGCTTCGCCCGAATCAAGCTTCCCAGCGTGGCTGGCTCTGAGCTCACCAGGCTGGCCAACTGCTGCAGCCAGCCAATATCTCCGCTTTCGCTGCCGAAGCACAGGACATCCACGACTCCTGTCGCGTGAAGGGCGGAGACGGCGCCGTAAGCGAACCATTCGGCGGGCTGGGAAGCATACAGAACGGGCAGCTCGATGACAAGGTCGGCTCCCATCTCGAGCGCCATCTCTGCCCGTGCCCATTTGTTGACCAGAGCAGGCTCGCCGCGCTGCAGGAAATTTCCGCTCATGACAGCTACAACGCATTCAGCTCCGGTTACATCTTTCGTCCGCCGGTAATGATAAACATGTCCGTTGTGAAGCGGATTGTATTCGACAATGATGCCTGCTGTTTTCATGACCATCCTTCTTTCCCGAAAGTGAAATGAAAGCGAATTCCGGACTGCTTTCTCTAGAATATACCACGAATAGAACCGATTCGCACTTTCGGCAAACGGCTCGATTGTACGCGGGGAAGCCAGGATTGTACGGTGACCGGGCAGTGCTTTGCCGCCTGTGAAGGAAAATTGGTTGACAAATGATGATGACAATCGATATAATTATTTTTGTTTGTTTGGAGTGAATAGCGATGACTTGGATCATCCAGATGCGCGATCTGCTTCGCGTGAACAAGCCGGTCGAGATTGATGCCCAGCTTGAATTGAAAGATGCCAGCAAGATGAGGCAAGAAATCCTCCAAGTCAGTCCGCTGCAAGTGAAGCTGCAAGCTTCTGGCAGCCAGGGGATAGCGACTGTGGAAGGGGAAGGTGCAGCAGAGCTGGAAGTACAGTGCTCGAGGTGCTTGGATACGTACAAGTCTGAGCTGCGTTTTCCGATATTGGAACGTTTTCGTCAGCCAACTAGCGAATCGGAGGCTTCCGAGGAGGACGAGGACATCCACGAATTGGAGTCGGACCAGATTGATCTGCGCCCCTACGTGGAAGAGGCGTTTTGGTTGGCGCTCCCGTTCGTATATGTTTGCCGTGAGGATTGCCAAGGCTTGTGCCAGGTATGCGGAACGAACAGGAACGAACGCGACTGCGGCTGCTCGCAGGACAGGATTGATCCGCGTCTTGCGGCCTTGCAGGATTTTTTCAAGGAATGAATACGCGAACCCGGGAGTACTGCACTTTCGGGATAAATAAGCGCTCAACCTGGTATTCGGTTAAGGAGGTGGGGAATCATGGCAGTACCACAAAGACGAACATCCAAAACCCGTCGCGACAAGCGTCGTACGCATTTCAAATTGGAAGTGCCGGGTATGGTGAAGTGCGAGCAATGCGGTGAGCTGAAGCTTGCGCATCATGTGTGCCGTGTGTGCGGAACGTACAAAGGCAGAGAAATCGTGCAGCAATAATGATGCGAATGGAGAAAAAAGCGTTCTATCGACAGCGATGGAGCGTTTTTTTTATACGGAAGTAATCGAAGTAAGTTTCCGGGGATTGCTTCACTTTCGTGGGGAACCGTGCCGGGGCCCCGCAAAAGTAATCGGACATGTCTTCGGAGCGATTCTTCACTTTTGGGGGACAAAGCATTTTGTCTCTTTTCTTTTTTACTTTTATTCTATATACTACATCATAGTACCTGGTAATAATCGAAGGAAGATCGGAATACGCTGGAAGTAAAGGTGGTGGGTCTGCTATAGAACGTTTGCCAAAGCGCCAGCGTCAGCAGCAGCTGGCCAAGGCGCTAAATGAAAATCCGTTTGCAACCGATGAGGAATTGACCCGCATGTTTGGCGTTAGCATACAGACGGTGAGGCTGGATCGCATGGAGCTTGGCATCCCGGAGCTACGGGAACGTATCAAATTGATGGCCGAACACTCCTACGATCAGGTCCGGTCACTGCCTTTGCACGAAGTCATTGGCGACGTGATCGATCTGCAGCTGGACAAGAGCGGCATCTCCTTGTTTGAGATTCGCGAGGAGCATGTCTTTTCACGCACGTCGATTGCGCGAGGACATCACATTTTTGCCCAAGCAAACTCGCTGGCTGTTGCAGTCATCAATGAAGAGGTGGCGCTCACCGCGTCTGCGGATATTCGATTTATTCGTTCGGTCAAGCTGGGTGAAAAATGCGTGGCCAAAGCCTACGTACGTTCCATTTCAGGAGAAAATGGGAAGGCTAAAGTCGAAGTGTTTACGTATGTGGGAGAAGAACTGGTCTTTCAAGGAAACTTCGCAGTATACAGGACACCGAATGTGGAAAAAGGAGGAGACGGCAGTGCGAATCGCCATTGACGCGATGGGCGGCGATCATGCTCCTCACAGCAATGTAGAGGGCGCGCTCAGAGCAGCGAAGGAATGGCCGGATACCCGGATCATTCTGGTCGGAGACGAACGCCAGCTTGCCCCGCTTGCAGGCGGCGCCCCCTCTAATGTGGAGATTCTCCACGCTTCAGAAGTGATTGGTCCGGAAGATGAACCGGTGAAAGCAGTCCGAAGAAAGAAAGATTCCTCGATGGTTGTGGCAGGCAGGCTGGTCAAGGAAGGCGGGGCAGAGGCCATGATCTCTGCGGGCAATACGGGGGCGCTGATGACAACCGGATTGCTCGTCCTGGGACGAATTCCGGGCATCGACCGTCCGGGACTGGCAACAATGCTGCCTACTTTGGACGGCAAGGGCGTGCTGGCCCTCGATCTGGGAGCGAACATGGACGCGAGCCCTGAGCACCTGCTGCAATACGCCCGCATGGGCAGTCTGTACCGCAAAAGCTTGGAAGGCCTGGATTCGCCTCGGGTCGGGCTGCTGAACGTCGGCACAGAGGCGGGGAAAGGAAATGAGCTGACCAAGGAAGCGTACCCGCTGCTTGAAGAGCTGCCCATTCGCTTCGTTGGAAATGTAGAGGCGCGGGATGTGATGGATGGCGCATGTGACGTGTTAATCTGTGACGGCTTCGCCGGAAACATCTTGTTGAAAGCGATGGAAGGAACCGCAGGGGCGGTATTTGGCGCGCTGAAATCGGCATTTACCCGAACGGCGGTTTCGAAGCTGGCGGCCGCCGTATTAGCCCCGGGATTGCGGGAATTCAAAAAAAAGCTGGACTATACCGAGCATGGCGGCGCTCCGCTGCTGGGCGTAGCCGGTGTATGCATCAAGGGACATGGCTCTTCCGATGCCCATGCGATCAAGAATGCAGTCAGACAGGCGAGACTGACCATCCAGTCGGAGCTGGTTCCCCGTCTGTCGAAGGAAATAAGCGGGAAGTGAGTGAGGCAGAATGAATGGACGTCCGGTAGGGATTTTGGGGACGGGCAAGTATGTACCGGACCGGGTACTGACTAATCAGCAGTTGGAACAGATGGTCGAGACGAACGATGAGTGGATCACGACCCGTACAGGAATCAAGGAGCGAAGAATTGCAAGCGAAGCGCAGGCTTCCTCCGATCTCGCCTATGAAGCGTCTTTGAAGGCGCTGGCAGCTGCGAATGTGGCGGCAGAGGATATTGATTTGATTGTTGTGGCGACGATCACGCCGGATATGGCCTTTCCGTCGACAGCCTGCATCCTGCAAGAGAAGCTCGGCGCGAAGAAGGCCGCGGCCTTTGACTTGTCGGCGGCTTGCTCCGGGTTTATCTACGGACTGGCCAATGCATCCTCGTTGATTGCGACCGGGATGTACCGACATGCGCTGGTGGTCGGAGCGGAGTGCTTATCCAAGATTACAGATTATACGGACCGCAATACATGCATTTTATTTGGCGACGGCGCAGGCGCAGTCGTCATCGGCGAAGTGCCGGAGGGCAGAGGCTTTCGTTCCTTCGAGCTTGGCGCCGACGGCAGCGGCGGGGAGCTGCTCAGAATTAGCGGCGGCGGCTCCCGCCATCCGGTATCGCCAGATACGATTGATGAGAAGCTTCATTATATCTACATGGCAGGCAGGGATGTATTTAAATTTGCAGTGCGCATTATGGGAACCGCAGCGGAAGAAGCGCTGCGAAAAGCTGGTCTCGCCAAAGAAGATATCGATCTGCTCGTTCCTCATCAAGCGAACATTCGCATCATCCAATCCGCATTGGAGCGGCTGGACTTGCCGGAAGACAAGTGCGTCGTGAATGTGGATAAATACGGCAACGTATCCGCAGCTTCGATCCCGATCGCCTTGGCAGAGGCAGTCGAAGAGGGCCGGGTGAATGAAGGCGATGTGCTGGTGCTGGTCGGCTTCGGCGGAGGATTGACCTGGGGAGCGGCTGCGCTTGTTTGGTAGGAACAACGACAGGTGAACGAGGAAGCGGGGAGAGGAGAAGGCAATGGGAAAAGTAGCATGCGTGTTCCCGGGACAAGGAGCACAAACGGTCGGCATGGGCAAGGATTTGTACGAGCATCTGCCGGAAAGCCGGGAGATGTTCGCCAAGATCAATGATACGCTGGGCTTCGATCTGACCTCGATCATGTTCGAGGGTCCGGAGGATAAGCTGAGGCTGACTTACCATACGCAGCCTGCTTTGCTGGCCGTTAGCGCCATATTGTTTCGGGCGCTGGCGGACAAAGGTCTTAAACCGGACTATGTAGCCGGACACAGCCTAGGAGAGTACAGTGCGCTCGTTGCTGCTGACGCCCTGAGCTTTGAGGACGGGCTGAAAACAGTATTCGAGCGCGGCCGTCTGATGGACCGCGCCGTCCCGGCCGGACAAGGTGCAATGGCTGCAGTCCTCGGCGCAGAGCGGGAAGCGCTGCAGGAGCTGTGCGCGCGCATCAGCGAGGAAACGGGATTGGTGGAATTGGCCAATGTCAATTGCCCTGGACAGATCGTTGTTTCCGGCAGCGCAGCCGGTGTGCAGGCTGTGGTCGAAAACGGCAAAGCTGCAGGGGCAAAGCGGGTCATTCCGCTCGAGGTGAGCGGACCGTTCCATTCCTCGCTTATGCAGCCTGCGGCAGACGGGCTGCGTGAGGTTCTGACGTCCGTGAATGTACAGGCGCCGTCTGTGCCGCTGATTGCCAACGTAACCGCACAGCCGGTGCAGGCTGCCGAAGAAATTCGCCAGCTGCTTGTCAAGCAGGTCGTGGCTCCCGTGCTTTGGGAGGACAGTGTGAGAGTGTTGCTGGATAAGGGCGTGGATACGTTCATTGAAGTCGGAACAGGTACGGTATTGGCGGGACTGATCAAGAAGATTGACCGCCAGGCCAACATCGTCTCTGTTCATTCATACGAAGCGTTGCAAGCTTGTCTGGAGGAGGGTGCATATGCTTAAGGGGAAATCCGCACTGGTGACAGGCGCGTCAAGAGGCATCGGCAGAGCTATCGCAATCGCTCTGGCTGAGGCAGGCGCGGATGTCGTGATCAATTATGCGGGCAGCGAAGCGGCGGCTGCCGAGACGGCGAAAGCTGTGGAAGCACTTGGCCGCAAGGCTGTGCTGGCTAAGGCTGACGTCGGCAAATCCGCTGAAGCCGAAGAGCTGGTGAAAACCGCCTTGGATTCGTTCGGCAAGCTGGATATTCTTGTGAACAATGCGGGGATTACTCGCGATAACCTGCTTATGCGGATGAAGGAAGAGGAGTTCGATCAGGTGATCGAAACGAATCTGAAAGGGGTATACAACTGCCTGAAGGCTGTAACCCGGCCGATGATGAAGCAGCGCTCCGGCACCATCATCAATATTTCTTCCGTTGTCGGCGTGCTGGGCAATGCGGGACAAGCGAATTATGTGGCGGCCAAAGCCGGCGTCATCGGCCTGACCAAATCGGCAGCGCGTGAACTTGCGTCCAGGGGAATCACGGTCAATTGCGTAGCGCCGGGCTTTATCGAGACGGATATGACCGACAAGCTGACAGACGAGATGAAGTCGGCCATGCTCGCGCAAATTCCGCTCGCCAAGCTGGGCAAGCCGGAGGATATTGCCCGGGTTGTTGCCTTCCTTGCTGGAGAGGGAGCTTCGTATATGACGGGGCAAACGATTCACGTGGATGGCGGCATGGTCATGCCGTAAAGCTTGAAATGGCTTGGCCAACATGCTTCTGAGACTGACAAAATCCTTGTCCAAGGAAGTATGGTAATTTGAGAAAGTTTTTCGTATAATACCATGGAGGAGGTGAACCGGAAATGGCAGATGTACTGGAGCGCGTGAAGCGGATCGTCGTAGACCGCCTTGGCGTGGAAGAGTCCGAAGTAACGCTGGAAGCTTCCTTCAAGGACGATCTTGGCGCAGATTCGCTGGACGTTGTTGAGCTCGTCATGGAGCTTGAAGATGAATTTGATATGGAAATCTCCGATGAGGATGCAGAAAAAATAACGACGGTTGGCGAAGTTGTGAATTACATACAATCCCATACCTAAGTTTCATAGTCCCGTTATCTGTATAACGGGACTGTTCCTCATTTTATGTATGTTGCCGGTTCCGCTCGCCTTGGGCTTATACAGATGATTTTTATAGATATGCAACGATAGATGATTGATACAATGCGGCATTGGAGTGATACGCATGATGCAGAGAGTCGTAGTGACGGGGATGGGCGTAATCACCTCGTTAGGAAAAGATATCGATACTTTTTGGAAGCATCTGATAGAAGGGAAGTCAGGAGTCAGCCGCATCGAGTCCTTCGATACGAGCGATTATCCGACCAAGATCGCTGCTGCGATCCATGACTTTAACCCAGAGGATTACATGGATAAGCGGGAAGCGCGAAAAATGGACCGTTTCGTTCAGTTGGCGCTGGCTGCCAGCGATATGGCGCTGAAGGACGCAAATTTGAATGTTCGCGAACAGACGGATGCCGAGCGGGTGGGCGTCTACGTCGGAAGCGGCATTGGCGGGCTTGCCACATGGGAGGAACAGCATCGGATTTTGCTGGAAAAGGGGCCGAAGCGCATTAGCCCATTCTTCATCCCGATGATGATTGCCAACATGGCGAGCGGACAAATCTCAATGAAAACAGGAGCCAAAGGCCCGAACAGCACGGCGGTAACCGCTTGTGCGACCGGAACCCATTCCATTGGCGATTCGTATAAATTGATTCAGCGCGGAGATGCAGATGTGATGATTTGCGGAGGCGCCGAAGCGACTATTACTCCGACCGGTATGGGCGGATTTTGCGCCTTGCGGGCGATGTCGACTCGCAACGATGAGCCGGAAAAAGCAAGCCGGCCGTTCGATCTCGATAGAGACGGGTTTGTGATGGGTGAAGGGTCGGGCATACTCGTACTAGAATCGCTGGAACATGCTCAGAAGAGGGGCGCCCGGATCTACGCCGAAGTGATTGGCTACGGCATGAGCGGCGACGCTTACCATATGACTGACCCGGATCCGGACGGTGCCGCGCGATGCATGACCAAAGCGATTCGCGATGCAGGCGTGGAGCCGACCGCCATTGATTACGTCAATGCGCATGGCACGTCTACACCGGTTGGGGACAAATCCGAGACAATCGCACTGAAAAAAGCATTGGGGGACCATGCCTACAAGATTGCTGTCAGCTCGACGAAATCGATGACAGGACACTTGCTTGGCGCGGCCGGCGGCGTGGAGGCAGTCATTTCCGCTCTTACGCTGCACCATGGCGTGATTGCCCCGACCATTAATGTGGATCAGCAGGATCCGGAGTGTGACCTCGATGTTGTGCCGAATGAAGCGCGCAAGGCAGACGTTCGCATCGCCATGTCGAATTCATTCGGCTTCGGCGGTCACAACGCAACGATAATGTTGAAGAAGTTTGAATAAAAACCGAGGGACATGACCGGACGGGGAGGGCAAAGGTGAAAGCGAAACCGGGAAATATGACGGATCTTCAGCGGCAGCTGGGCTTGCGATTCGCCAATCACGAGCTGCTGAGGCAAGCATTTACCCATTCGTCATATGTCAACGAGCAGCGGCTCAAAAGCACTACAGATAACGAGAGGCTGGAATTCCTAGGCGATGCTGTGCTGGAGCTGACTATCTCCGAGTATTTGTATCATCTTTACAGCCACTGGTCTGAAGGCGCACTGACCAAATTCCGTGCGTCCATAGTCTGCGAGGCATCCTTGGTCCAGTTCGCAGAACGGCTGCAATTCGGCAAGTATGTGTTGCTCGGCCGGGGTGAGGAGATGAGCGGCGGACGAACGCGTCCGGCGTTGCTGGCCGATGTGTTCGAGGCGTTTATCGGGGCTTTGTTCTTGGACAGCGGTTTGAATCAGGTCCGCGCCTTTTTGAAACAGCACGTGTTCCCGCATATTCCGGAAGCCTCGGACTTGCCGGTTCAGGATTACAAGACGCAGCTGCAAGAGAAAGTTCAGCACGGCGGAGGCGGCGCGCCCGAGTATCGGATTGTGGAAGAGAAAGGGCCGGCTCACGACCGGGAATTCGTCGCCGAGGTATGGCTGAACGGCTCCCAGCTTGGGACGGGAAGCGGCCGATCGAAGAAGGAAGCGGAGCAGCGCGCAGCCGCGCAGGCACTGCAGACCTGGCAATCATAGCCAATGCAAGACATCGAGCAGTTCTCTGCCGCAGGGTTCCTGCGGTCGGGCTGCTCTTTTGTTTGCGGCAAGAAATGCGGGCCCAAAAGCTTGTTTGGCTTGCATTTGCGCAGTGTGGACGCCGGCTGCTCGTCACCTGCATTCCTCCTTTCATTCTTGGGCGGGTGTGATACAATAGGCTAGAGGTGAGACGATTGTTTCTGAAACGGCTAGAGTTATACGGATTCAAATCATTCGCCGACAGAACGGAACTTGAATTCGTTCCCGGCATCACGGCTGTCGTTGGGCCGAATGGCAGCGGCAAGAGCAACATTTCCGATTCCATCCGCTGGGTGCTGGGCGAGCAGAGCGCAAAAAGCTTGCGCGGCGGGAATATGCAGGATATTATCTTTGCCGGCAGCGACACGCGCAAAGCGGTCAATTATGGCGAAGTGTCATTAACGCTGGACAACAGCGACCAGTCCTTGCAGCTCGATTATAATGAAGTGACGGTGACGCGCCGCATCCACCGCAGTGGAGAGAGTGAGTACTTCATCAACAAACAGGCGTGCCGCCTGCGCGATATAACAGAATTATTCATGGACACGGGGATTGGCAAGGAAGCCTATTCGATCATCGGCCAGGGCCGTATTGAAGAGATTTTGAGCACCCGTTCCGAGGATCGCCGGGGCATCTTTGAGGAAGCATCCGGGATCGTGAAATATAAGAGCAGGAAGAAAGAAGCACAGAAAAAGCTTGACGACACCGAACAAAATTTGCTCAGACTGCACGACCTCGTCTCGGAATTGGATGATCAGGTTGAGCCTTTGCGCGAGCAGTCGGAGAAAGCGCTTCGATTCAGAGCTTTGAAGGAAGAGCTGAAGCAAAAGGAAATTTCCCTCTACGTGCATCAGATCGAACAAATTCACCAATCGTGGAGTGAAGCGGGCGAGCGCCTGAAGCAGCTTCAAGATGAGGAAGCCGGACTGACCGCTGTCGTAAGCGGTCATGACGCCCACTTGGAAAGCTTCCGATTGGACACGCGGAGATTGGAAGAGAGGCTGGAGCAGCTGCAGAATGAGCTGCTGCATGTGAGTGAAGAAACGGAGAAGGCCGAAGGACAAACAGAAGTGCTGAAGGAAAGAAAAAGGCATCTGGAATCGGAGGCGGAGCGCCATGCCCAAACTGCTGCGCAGCTGGAGCGGCGCAAGGACAACGTTGCAGCCGAGCAGCGCGACGTGCTGGCGAAGCTGGAAGACGCGCGCCAGAGGCTGACTGCGCTCGAGCAAGCTGCCCGCGAGGAGGAAGCCAGGCTCGCTGGCGTAACCGGCAATGCTGCTACGGAAGCGGAGGAACGCTTGAAGGCGGAGCTGCTGGATCTGCTGAATGAGACGGCAGGCTATCGCAATGAGCTTCGCTATACCGAGCAGCAGTTAGAGCAGTCGGCCCGTCGCCGTCAGCGGCTAGCCGAGGAGAAGACAGAGCTGGAGAAGCGCATTGCCAGCTGCCGCGACCAGCAGCAGGAATGGGAAGAGAAGATGCAGAAGCTGCTGCAGGAGCTGGAAAGCGTAAAGCGGCAGCATAGTGAACAGCAGGAACACATCCGCTCTACACAGGGGTTGTATAACGAGCTTGGCCTGACGGTGCGCAAGTGGGAGCAGAAGCGCGATTCGCTCATATCCCGCCGCGACACGCTGAAGGAGCTTCAGGATGACTATGACGGCTTCGCCCACGGTGTGCGGGAAATCCTGAAGGCCAGGAAGAAAGCTGTTCTTCCCGGCATTCACGGCGCAGTCGCCGAATTGATGAAAGTGCCCGCCGAGGTGGAGATTGCAATTGAAACCGCGCTGGGCGGCGCGTTGCAGCACATTGTAATGGAGAACGAGGCGGCAAGCCGGGAAGCGATTCAGTATTTGAAGCGCAGACAGCTGGGCAGAGCGACCTTCCTGCCGCTCGATGTCATCAAGGGAAGGGCTGTCCAGGACGCCGACCGCAGACAAGCCGAGCAGGTCGAGGGCTACATCGGCATTGCCGCTGACCTGATTCAGACCGATCCGGAATATGACAAGATTATGCGCAGCTTGCTGGGCAATGTCATCATAGCGCAGAGCTTGGAGCAGGCGAACCGCATTGCCGCCCGCTGCCAATACCGCTATCGGGTCGTCACTCTGGAAGGCGATGTGGTGAACGCCGGAGGTTCGATGACCGGGGGCAGCCAGAACAAGCGCAATACCGGTCTGCTTAGTCGCCAACGGCAGCTTGAGAATATTGAAAAGGAAATCGGCAGCGCCGACCAGCAGCTTGTTCAGCTTCGAGATAAGTGGAACGGCTTCAAGCAGCAAATGGAGGAGCAGGCCGAGCAGTTGGAGCAGCTGCGCAGCCGAGGCGAGCAAATCCGTATCCAAGAGCAGCAAATGAAGGGCGCTTGGACGCAGCTGGCTCAAGCGCTGGACACGCTGAACAATCAGCTGGGGATTGCCGCTGATGAGGACAAGCAGCAAATGGAAGAGGCCGAGCTGTTGAAGCAGAAATGCGCAGAGCTGCAGGAATCTCTGACGCGATCAAGCGAGGCGGAAGAGGAGCTGCAGCGCAAAATTGAGGAGGCCGAGCGGTTGCGCAAAGCCAGCTTGAGCGCCAAGGAGGAGCTGCAGGAGAAGCTGACCTCTCTCCGGGTGGAAGCGGCATCGGCGACAGAGGAAAAGCGAGGTCTCGAGGATCGGGCGCGCAGATTGAATGCGGAGCTGGAGGAAGTCGAGGAGGCTGTACGGCAAAACCGCGAGCAAGCGGAGCGCATCGCTCAGGAACAGCTGACGCAGCATGAGGAGTTCGTGCGGGTCACCGAGCTGCTGAATGAGCTGCGTATCCGCAAAGCGAACCTGACAGCAGATATTGAAGCCAAACGGCTGGAGCGGATCGAGCGGCTGCGCAAGCTGGAGGAAGAGGAAAGCGAGACGAAGGAACAGCGGGTGCAGCTGAAGCAGGTGCAAGAACAGCTGCATCATACGGAAGTTCGGGTGAACCGGCTGGACGTCGAGCTTGAGAACTTGCTGAAGAAGCTGGCAGAGGATTACGAGCTCAGCTACGAGCTGGCGAAATCACGCTACCCGGTTCCCGAGGATGTTCTGGGCACCCAGAACGAAGTGCGTGAGCTGAAGCGTCAGATTACCATGCTTGGCGATGTGAACCTGGGCGCAATTGATGAATACCAGCGGGTGAAGGAGCGTTATGAGTTCCTGAGCGCGCAGCGGGACGATCTGGTGAGCGCCAAGCAAGCGCTCTATAAGGTAATCAAGGAGCTGGAGGACGAAATGTCCAAGCGGTTCTTGGAAACCTTCCAGCAAATTCGCGAGCATTTTTCCGTCGTCTTCGCCAAGCTGTTCGGTGGCGGGCGAGCTGATTTGATCTTGACGGATATGAACAATCTGCTGGAGACAGGGGTGGACATCGTCGCCCAGCCGCCTGGCAAAAAGCTGCAAAACCTGCAGCTACTGTCCGGCGGAGAGCGTGCGCTTACGGCGATGGCTCTGTTGTTCGCGATCTTGAACGTCAAGCCTGTTCCCTTCTGCGTGCTGGACGAGGTGGAGGCGGCACTGGATGAAGCGAACGTGAGCCGGTTTGCCGAATATTTGCGGGAGTTCTCAGAGAGCACGCAGTTTATTGTCGTAACCCACCGCAAAGGGACGATGGAAGAGGCGGACGTGCTGTACGGCGTGGCCATGGAAGAAAGCGGCGTATCGAAGCTTGTTTCTGTGCGGCTGGATGATGAGGAGCAGGCATCGGCATAACGCTCTGTAGTCAGGAAGGAAGTCTGGAAATCAGATAGGAGGAAGGAAGGACTTGAGCTTTTTTAAGAAACTGAAGGAACGCATTTCGTTAAAAACAGAAGAAGTTACCTCTAAATTTAAGGAAGGCCTTACCAAAACCCGGACCGCGTTCGTGGAGAAGGTTGAGGATTTGATTACACGCCGGAAAAAAATCGATGAGGAATTTTATGAAGAGTTGGAGGAAATACTCATTTCCTCCGATGTTGGCGTGAACACAGTCATGACCCTCATTGACGATTTGCGCAAGGAAGTACGGGCACGCAAGCTGGAGGACCCTGCCGATCTGCAGCCGGTCCTGTCTGAGAAGCTGGTCGAAATGCTGTCCGGCGATGAGGGCAATGACAATTCGCTGCGTTTGCCGGACAGCGGACTGGCGGTCGTGCTGTTCGTAGGCGTCAACGGAGTCGGGAAGACGACGACGATCGGCAAGCTGGCCCATCGTTTCAAGCAGGAGGGCAAGAATGTGCTGTTGGCTGCAGGCGACACGTTCCGGGCCGGCGCCATCGAGCAGCTGGAAGTGTGGGGCGAGCGGGTTGGCGTTGACGTGATTAAGCATCAGGCAGGCGCAGATCCGGCCGCCGTGATGTTCGATGCGGTGCAGGCTGCCAAGACGCGCGGCGTGGACGTGCTGCTTTGCGATACGGCTGGACGGCTGCAGAACAAAGTCAATCTGATGGAAGAACTCAATAAGATCTATCGGGTCATCGGCCGGGAAATACCGGGAGCGCCGCACGAAGTGCTGCTCGTGCTGGACGCCACGACAGGCCAGAACGCGCTCAGCCAGGCGAAACTGTTCGGGGAGAAGACTGGCGTAACCGGACTTGTGCTGACCAAGCTGGACGGTACAGCGAAGGGCGGCATCGTCATTGCCATTCGTCAAGAAATGGACATTCCCGTGAAATTCGTGGGGCTTGGCGAAAAGATGGACGACCTGCAGGAATTCGATTCTGAGCAGTTTGTGCATGCCTTGTTCGCGGGGTTGATTCGCGACCGGGAAGCGGAGGAGGATCAAGAGAAGGCAGACGCTTAATCAGCTTTGTCTGGCACAAGGAAGCGATGGCTTGCTTTGCGTCTTTCGCTTTAACCGGAGCGGCGCTAACTGAAAGGCGCAGCCCGTCAGTATATTGCGTTGATCGTATTCTAACGGAATCCAGGGACCTTATTTCCTTCGAAACTGCGATATGTTGCAGTTGTTTCGTCGGATAAGGTCCACCAGTTCCGTTAGATTTTTATTTTCGCCCAAAACAGCTAAATAGCGTCTCGCAGTTCCGCTGCCGTTCACATCCGCGCAAGCGCGAACAAGTATCTTGCGAGTGGCGAATGAGTGCGATCTTGCGCGCGTGTTGCGGGTGAGAACTTCGCGCAAGGAAGGCTGCGATTTGTCTGGGACATTCATGCTGCGAAAGCTTGGGGAAATTTCCGTCAGACATGACAAGGCTTTTGCCTTGACAATGGCGCCGGAATCGTGTACGATAAGGCATGTTGCTGCTGTTAAGGTGTTCGCCTTGACGAAAGTACGAGAATAGAATGCCAGGAACGAGGCAGCTGCGGGAAACGGAGGTCCGGCAGGATGGATCGAAATGCGCTGGAGAAGACGAACCGCATCAATCTGTTGTATGACTTTTACCGGATGCTGCTGACAGACAAGCAGCAGATGTTTATGCAGTATTACTTCCATGAAGATTACTCTCTGGGCGAAATTGCGAATTTGTTCGCGATTAGCCGCCAGGCGGTTTATGAACATATCAAGCGGGCGGAGACTACGCTGGAAGATTACGAAGGGAAGCTCGGACTGGTAGCGAGGCACGAACGGCGCGCCTTGCTGATGGAGGAAACGATCGAGCATCTGGATCGGCTGTCCGATGCGTTGGAGGCGCTCCCCGAGACGGATCCCGGCCGCGCGTCCCTGCTCAGGCTGCGGCAGATTGCCGAGGAACTGATCGGGATGGATGACGATTCGAGCGAAGGAGGCGATTCGCATGGCGTTTGAAGGACTGTCCAGCCGCCTTCAGAATGTGTTCGGCAAGCTGAAGGGCAAGGGCAAGGTAACCGAGGATGATGTAAACGAAGCAATGCGCGAAGTACGCCTTGCTCTTCTTGAAGCGGACGTCAACTTTAAGGTTGTGAAGGAGTTCGTCTCCAAGGTCAAGGAGAAGGCGGTTGGTCAGGAGCTGGCGAAGAGCTTCACTCCGGGCATGGCTGTTATCGACATTGTGAACAAAGAACTGACCGAGCTGATGGGCGGCACACAGAGCAAGCTGGCCAAGGCGAACAAGCCGCCGACGGTCATCATGATGGCGGGCTTGCAGGGGGCGGGCAAGACTACGACTTCCGGCAAGCTGGCCAAGCTGCTCCAGAAGCAGAACCACAAGCCATTGCTGGTAGCGGCGGACATTTATCGCCCGGCGGCAATCAAGCAGCTGCAGGTGCTCGGCGAACAGATCAAGGTTCCCGTGTTCGCGCTCGGCGACAAGGCAAATCCGGTCGATATTGCCAAGCAGGCGCTTGAGCATGCGAAGGAAGAGCATCTGGATTACGTGATCATCGATACCGCAGGCCGTTTGCACATCGATGAAGCGCTCATGGATGAATTGCGCCAGGTGCATGCCGCCGTCAATCCGGATGAGGTGCTGCTTGTTGTCGATTCGATGACTGGCCAGGATGCGGTGAATGTTGCCGAGAGCTTCCATCAGCAGCTGAGCCTGACGGGCGTCGTCCTGACGAAGCTCGACGGGGATACGCGCGGCGGCGCTGCACTGAGTGTCAAGGCCGTCACTGGCTGTCCGATCAAATTCGCCGCGATGGGCGAGAAGATTGACTCCCTGGAGCCGTTCCATCCGGAACGCATGGCGTCGCGCATCTTGGGGATGGGCGATATGCTCAGTCTGATCGAAAAGGCGCAGAGCAGCATCGATTCGGAGAAGGCCGCTGAGCTCGAGCGCAAGATGCGCCGGGCGGAGTTCACCTTCGAGGATTTCCTCGAGCAGATGGAACAGGTGCGCAAGATGGGACCGCTCGATCAGATTCTTGACATGCTGCCCGGCATGGGCAAGGTAAAGGGCATGAAGGATCTCAAGGTCGACGAGAAGCAAATGGGCCGGGTCGAGGCAATTATTCGGTCCATGACCCGCGAAGAGAAGCAGCGTCCTGAAATATTGAATGCCAGTCGGCGCAAGCGTATCGCGGCCGGCAGCGGCACATCGATTCAGGATGTGAACAAGCTGATCAAGCAGTTCGAAGATATGCGCAAGATGATGAAGCAGTTTTCCTCGATGATGGGCGGGGCCAAGAAGAAGGGCAAGATGCCGAAAGGCTTCAAATTTCCTTTCTGACCCTGCGGCCTCATCGTTCAATAGCAGTTGATTCCAACAAGGAGGTGATTTGGCATGGCAACACGTATTCGCTTGAAGCGTATGGGCGCTCACAAAGCTCCATTCTATCGCGTGGTTGTTTCCGACTCCCGTTCTCCTAGAGACGGTCGTTTTATTGAAGAGATCGGCACGTACAATCCGCTGGCGAAGCCGGCGCAGACGAATATCGACGAGGAAAAAGCGTTGAAGTGGCTGAAAAATGGCGCGCAAGCGTCCGATACCGTTCGTTCGCTGTTCAGCAAGGCGGGCATTATGCAAAAATTCCACGAGTCGAAGCTGCAGAAATAATCGGTTTGCGGAGGGATAACCATGGAGCAATTAATTCTGGTCATCGCCAAAGCGCTTGTGGATCACCCTGACGAGGTGTCCGTTCGTGCGGTCGAAGGCGATTCAGCCGTGACGTATGAACTGTCCGTGCACCCGTCAGATATTGGCAAGGTTATCGGCAAGCAAGGCCGTATTGCCAAAGCGCTTCGAACCGTTGTATCATCCGCGGCAGTCAAGGAAAACAAACGCGTCAATGTGGAGATTCTATCCTGATAGACGCACCAGACAGAAGGGTTGGGAGCGAATCTCCTGACCCTTTTGCGCTAATTTTTGCAATAAAGCGAGGCTCCTGTAGATATGGAAAAATTGTTCGCTGTTGGCAAAATCGTCAATACTCACGGGATACGGGGAGAAATCAAGGTGGTTCCGCAGACGGACTTCCCGGATGTCCGGTTCGCCAGCGGAAGCAAGCTGATGCTGGTTCCGCCGGAAGCGCTGGGCGAGGGAGCCTTTCCGGTAACCGTGAAGACAGCGCGTGACCACAAAACATTTTTGCTGGTGCGGCTTGAGGAATTCGACAACATCAATCAAGTGGAAAAGTATAAGGGCGGGCAATTGAAAGTGACGGAAGATCAGCTGCTGGAGCTCGAAGAGGGCGAGTATTACTACTATGAGATTGTCGGCTGCTCCGTTGTTACCGAAGACGGCGAGGAAATTGGCGTCGTGAAGGAAGTTTTGACGCCGGGCGCCAATGACGTCTGGGTGGTCAAGAGGCCTAAGGGACCGGATTTGCTGCTGCCGGTCATTGACGAATGCGTGCTCGCGGTGGATGTTGAGGCGAAGCGGGTTACCGTTCATCTGATGGAGGGACTGCTCTGACATGCGCATTGACGTGTTGACGTTGTTTCCCGAGCTGTTCGCCCCCTTTTTTCATACCAGTATTCTCGGCAAGGCGCATGAACGCGGACTTGTCGCCATGCATGCTGTGAATTTCCGGGATTTTTCCGCGAATAAGCACCAGATCGTCGACGATTACCCATACGGCGGCGGCGGGGGCATGGTTTTGAAGCCGGAGCCGATCTTCGCGGCGGTCGAGAGCTTGCTGCCGAACCGCGAGGCCCCTCAGCCAGAAGCATCCGGTGAAGAGCCGCAAACAGCGGGCTCTCGACCGCGCGTCATCCTAATGTGTCCGCAAGGGGAGCGCTATTCACAGGCTAAAGCGGAAGAGCTTGCTCAGGCAGAACACTTGATTTTTATCTGCGGTCACTATGAAGGCTATGACGAACGCATTCGCGAGAACCTGGTGACCGACGAAATCTCCATCGGCGATTATGTGCTGACCGGCGGGGAAATTCCCGCAATGGCGGTCATCGACAGTGTGGTCCGCTTGCTTCCGGGTGTTCTTGGCAATGAACGGTCGGCCGTGACGGATTCCTACAGTACGGGTTTGCTGGAATATCCGCACTATACAAGACCGCCTGAATTTAGGGGTTGGAAGGTGCCGGACGTCTTGCTGTCCGGCCATCACGAGAATATAGAACGCTGGAGAAGGCGCCAATCTCTCTATCGAACCTGGCAGCGGCGGCCGGATCTGATTGATGAACAATCATTGACACTGGAAGAACGCAAATGGCTCGGCGAGTTTGAAAGGGAGCGCGCAGAGGAAGTGTAAGAGCAAACGTTATGTTCTTGCCAATCGTCCTTGCCTGTGTTACAATATTTTTGTTGTGTTTTTTTAATCTGGTGGTCCGCTGCACGTATCCGCTGAAGCATCGGCTTCAGTATAGACGGTATGAACACCTGTGTGGAAGGAGGGGCACTGACTATGAATCAAGCTCTGCTAAAAGCGATTACGGAAGAGCAGCTTCGCAAGGATCTTCCGGCATTTCGTCCCGGCGATACATTGCGCGTGCACGTAAAGGTTGTCGAGGGCAGCCGCGAACGGATTCAGGTCTTCGAAGGCGTTGTAATCAAGCGTCGCGGGGGCGGAATCAGCGAGACTTTTACAGTACGGAAAGTGTCTTACGGTGTAGGCGTTGAGAGAACATTCCCTGTTCATTCGCCGAAGATCGACAAGATCGAAGTGATGCGCCGCGGTAAGGTTCGCCGTGCGAAATTGTACTACCTGCGCAGCCTGCGCGGAAAAGCTGCAAGAATTCAAGAAATCCGATAATAACGCTAAAGGGGCTTGCGATCAAGCCTCTTTCGTTTTAAATAGGCGAGGTGGAATGAACGATGGAACAGACGGAGCAGCAATCCGGTCAGGACAATATAGGGCAAGCGGATCAGCAGCAAGCTTCTTCCAGCAAGAACGAGTGGTGGGAATGGATCAAAGCTTTGCTGATTGCCTTCGCCATCGTATTTTTGGTTCGTCATTTCCTGTTTACGCCAACCGTAGTTTCCGGCCCGTCCATGGAGCCGAATTTTTACGACAAGGAACGGTTGATCGTCAACAAAATCATCTACGATATCCGGGAACCGAGACGCGGCGAAGTGATCGTCTTTCATGCTCCCGAGCATAAAGATTTTATCAAGCGCATCATTGCCTTGCCAGGCGAGACGGTTCAGGTGGACGGCGATCGCATCTACATAAATGGACAATTGCTAGATGAGCCGTATATTGAAGAGGAAATCGCCAAAGCTAAAGCCAATGGCATGCGGTATAACCGGTTGGCAGACTTCTCTCCTACCGAGGTGCCGGAGGGCACGGTATTTGTGCTCGGGGACAATCGGCCGAACAGCAAGGACAGCCGATTCGGAGACGTAGGTTTTATTGCGTACGATCAAATCGTGGGCAGAGCCGATCTCGTGTTCTGGCCGTTGACCCAAATGGAAATCTTATCACATCCAGACTACGAGGTGGAGCCGTGAGTGTACAGTGGTTTCCCGGCCATATGGCCAAAGCCAGACGACAAATTGAAGAGAAGCTGAAGCTTATCGATTTGGTTATTGAGCTGTTGGATGCCAGAATTCCGCTGGCAAGCCGCAACCCGATGATTGACCAGATCCTGAAGAACAAGCCTCGTTTAGTGCTGTTGAATAAAGCCGATCTGGCCGATCCGGAGGTGACAGCCCGGTGGGTGGAGGCTTTCGCGCAAGACGGCTTGTCTGCGCTTCCGATCGATGCCTCCAGCGGCAAGGAAGTGGCTCAAATCGTGCCGAAGAGCAAGGAGCGGCTGAAGGAGAAGCGAGAAGCGCAGCTGCGCAAAGGAATCAATCCGAGAGCGATGCGCGCGCTCATTGTGGGGATTCCGAATGTAGGCAAATCCACGCTGATCAACCGGATGGCTGGCCGCAGCATTGCAGCTACAGGCGATCGGCCCGGCGTCACCAAGGCGCAGGCCTGGATCAAAGTAGGCACAGAAATGGAGCTGCTGGACACCCCGGGCATTCTTTGGCCGAAATTCGAGGATGAGCAGGTGGGCATTCGACTTGCGGCAACGGGCGCAATCAAGGATGAAATCCTGAACGTTGAGGATATTGCGTTTCACACGACCAAGTATTTGCTTGAGCACTACCCGGACATGTTGAAGGAACGCTATGATTTGGATGAGCTTCCGACAGTGGAGCAGCTGGAAGAGCCTGACCAGGTCGTAGCTGTCATGGAAGCGGTAGGCAGGCGGCGCGGCTGCTTGCAAGCGGGGGGGATGGTGAATCTCGAGAAAGCCTCGCAGGCGCTGCTTCGGGATTTGCGATCGGGTCGTTTGGGCCGCATTAGTTTCGAAACGCCTTAGATGCTTGTCACTATGACTGCTTGCAGCATGTCGGGGGGGGAGAAAGACGCGTGTTGGCTTACGAGAAGGAGTATTGGGAGCGTTGCGGCGAATGGGTGGCTGGTGTCGACGAAGTCGGGCGCGGTTGTTTGTTTGGCGATGTCGTTGCAGCTGCCGTCATCTTGCCGAAAGGCTGGGTATGTGAAGAGATTAACGATTCGAAGAAGCTTAGCGAGAAGAAGCGGGAATCGCTCTACGATCAGATTACGGAGCAAGCTGTTGCCATCGGGATAGGCTGCGTGAATGCAGCTACTATTGACAAAATCAATATCAAGCAGGCGGCCCGTCTGGCCATGAAGCAAGCGGTTGAACAGCTAGCTTGCAGGCCGCATGCGCTGCTTGTGGATGCCGAGAAGGTGGACGTCGATATTCCCCAGCTTGCCATTATCAAGGGAGACGCGCTTAGTCAGTCGATTGCGGCGGCTTCCATTGTCGCGAAGGTGACGCGCGACCGCATGTGCCTGAAGTGGGATGAGCAGTACCCGGAATACGAGCTGGCCTTACATAAAGGATACGCCACTAAGAGACATAGGGAAGCCCTGCTTCGATACGGTGCGAGCCCCATGCATCGCCGAAGCTTTCTGAAAGGGATTCTGAACGAACAGCAGCAATTGTTCTAGAAGGAGAGAGTCTTCCGTTACGGACGAGCGGACGAGTCTCTTTTTTTCGTCTGGAGGATACCGCGAACAAACGCTTCGGAGCAGCCTCCATTCTATCGGGCAAGCGGCTGTTCAAACCGAGTCGTAACTGCTGCGATTCGGATCATAGACACAGGGGAACTCTCGGGGAAAAGGATGAGGCCGGTGGCATTGTACAGCGGTGCTCCGATTTTAGGGATAGCAACGGGAACGATGCAGGCGTCCGAGTCGTTTTTGAGGGGTTCTGCGGGGATATGTTCCTAAAGATTTTGCGTTGAAAGGCCGATAATAGGAGTAACAAAAGGCAAGGTGGGACGGCTATGCAAATCAGCCAATTGATGCGGTCGGTAATGGGCGAGACTAGGCCGGCCGAGGGGAAGGCATTGGAATTGAAAGCGGGACAAGTCGTGCGCGGCATGGTTATGCAATGGCTGTCGAATCAGGATGCGCTTGTGCAAATCGAAGGCGTGCAGGTGAAGGCGCGCCTGGCAGCAGCATTGGAGAAAGGGCAGACTGCCCTGCTGCAGGTGCTGGCCGAGTCGAAAGACGGGGCGCTGGCGCTCAAGCTGCTGACGGCTTTGCAAGGGAGCGGCGCAGCTTCGCTGGACGATATGCTGGCGAAACTCGGTATGAAGCCGAACGATGCATTGCGCGAGATGGCATTTGCCTTGCGGCAGGCAGGCTTGGATGTAACGAAGGAGACGATGCAGGCGATGCGCGGTTTGCTGGATGCGGCTCCTGCGCAAGCATCGCGCACGGAGTGGCTGCAGACCGGCGCGTTGGCACTGGCGAAAGGGCTGCCGCTTGAACCGCAGCCGCTTGCTGCCTTATCGCGCGCGGTGTTCGGCCCTCCTGTCGGACAGACGCTCGCCGGGCTAGCAGAGGCTGTCCGACTGGAACTCGCGAAGCCGCAGGCTGGCATGTCGCAGCAGACCAGCGCGCTGCTACAGGAGCTTTCGGGCCGACTGCAGACTTTGCTTCAATCTGCAGCAGCCTTTACGGGAGGCCGCCAGGCGCCGCTGCAAGCGCCAACAGGAAGCGCAGCAGCTGTGCAGCAGACTGCCGGTTCTCCCGCCGCTACGATAGCAGCGGGCACGGGCGGCATCGTGCAGCCGCAGCCTGCCGAGGGGGTTGGTGTCCAAGCAGCTGCGGGCAG
Source organism: Xylanibacillus composti (assembly GCF_018403685.1). Classification (NCBI taxonomy): domain Bacteria; kingdom Bacillati; phylum Bacillota; class Bacilli; order Caryophanales; family Paenibacillaceae; genus Xylanibacillus; species Xylanibacillus composti. The sequence continues at coordinate 98,225 of NZ_BOVK01000016.1, read as the reverse complement.
ACATGCGGCGGCTTCGGCTCCGCTGCCTGCCGCCGCACCAGGCCCCGCAGGGTCCGGCGGCAACGCGTCGCCGCAGCTGCCGACAGGCGGCCAGGCCGCCGAGCAGGCTGCTTGGCGTGCGGCCGCTGGCCAGGCAGGGGCAGAGAGCGCAGCGAGAGTAGCGGCGGGGGCCTCCCCTGCGGCTGCGCCGGAGCAGCAGGCGGCGGCTGCAAGGTCAGCCGTGCTGGAAGGTGCGGCGAGAACGACAACGCCGGCGATGGACAGCGCCGCGAATGCGGAGCGCCCGCAGCCGATTCAGTCTGCTGCAACGGCGCCCGCACAGGCTCCCGCAGCCGATCAGAGCTGGCTGCCCCGCATGCTGAAGCTGTTCGGCTTTGACCATGAGAATCAAGCGTTGCGCTTGATTCAGACTGCTGCGCAGAACGGGCCGGATATGCAAGCTGCGCAGATGCTGCTGCCTGAGGGAGCGGATGGAGGAAGGGCTAACGAACTGGCCTCCTTGAAATCTGTCCTGCTTCTGCTGAGCGCTGCCGATGATCTCCCGCTAACGCTGCGGGAACCGGTCCAGCAGCTGCTGCAGCAGGTAACAGGACAGCAGCTGCTGCTTACGCCAGACCGAAGCGGCAGCTTTGCACATGTGACCTTGTTCGTTCCTTTCCACGATAAGGACGGCCAGCAAACAGCAGCGATCCATATTCAATCGCGCAAATCGCGCAAGGGCGGCATCGACGCCGACAACTGCCGGCTCTGGTTTGACTTGCGCATGGCCGCCCTCGGCCCAACGCTAGTTGACGTGCAAGTGACAGACAAACGGGTGAACGTAGGCTTGTTCAACGATCACCCCGCGCTGTCCGAATTGGCCGAACGAGGCAGGGAAGTATTAGCAGCGGCGTTAGCGGGGGCGGGCTTTCAGCTCCTCTCCTTCAGCCAGTCTCCTTATCCGAACGCCCAAGGGGGATCCGGAACCGATTCTACAGCCCTCGAGCATGATCAAGCCCAGCAGCTGCTGGAGCGGAACAAGCCGTACAAGGGAGTTGACTATCGGGTATGAACAATAGAGGCCAAGCCAAGTCCTCTCCGGCAAAAGGCATGCGCAAGGCGGTAGCTCTGAAGTACGATCCGGCCAACCAGGATGCTCCGACTGTAGCCGCCAAGGGCAAGGGCTTGGTAGCTGATCAAATAATCGAAAAAGCCAAGGAACACCAAATTCCGATGCACGAGGATGCCTCACTCGTCGAGGTGCTGTCGAAGCTCGATCTGGATCAAGCCATCCCGCCGGAGCTGTACCAGTTAGTAGCAGAGGTGCTCACCTTCGTCTATCAGTCTGATCAGGAGCTTAAGCGAAGAGAGGAAGGGGGGAGCATGCTGTGAACAGTCGTCGTCTGGGGAAAAAAGCGCTGGGGGATGCGGGCGAAAGGAGCGCAGCAGCTTTTCTTGCCGCTCGCGGGTATCGCTTGCTCGAGCAAAATTGGCGCTGCCGCAGCGGCGAGCTGGACATCATCGCAGAAAAGGGTGCGCGACTCATATTTGTCGAGGTGCGCACTCGTCAATCGGATCGGAAGGGAACGGCTGCCGAATCCGTAGATGTCCGCAAGCAATGGAAGCTGCGGCAGCTTGCCCAGATCTACTTGCAGCAATCCCGCAGACAAGAAGAACAGGTTCAGTTCGATGTGCTGGCTCTCATGTGGAACGGCAGCGAATGGAGCATCCAGCATATTGAGCATGCTTTTTGAATAATTAAGAGGACATATAGAGAACCAGCGCCTCCTCAACAGGCATACTTCCGAACGGGGACAACGACTCAAGCTGTCCGCTTGCGGACATGAACCGGTTGCCGGTCGTTTTTTTCATTATAACCAAGGGGAGAGGAAGCATGAAAAAAAGCAGCTGGTTGTCACTGATTGTATACGCGGGTTGTGCAGCGGCGGCTTTGGTGTATCAGGATACGATTGTACATGCAATCGAAACGAATGAAGCCAGTCTGCTGGAAATGGCGGGCGTTGCCTTTCTTTTTGCCTTCGTTCCAGTCATCCCCTTCGGTGTGATCGCCGCGTTATTGGGGGCGCAGTACGGTGCGCTGCTCGGTGGATTGATGAACGTGCTTTGTTCCACAGCCGCAGCGGTTCTGTTTTTTTTCATTGTGCGCGGCGGCTTCCAGGAGCAGAGCCGGGCATGGCTGGCGAAGTACGGGAAAGCGGAACGTTGGATGTCGCTGCTCGAACAACACGCTTTTCTGACCATTTTAACGGCACGCATCATTCCTGTCATACCAGCAGTGGCTGTTCATATAATTTGTGCGGTCAGTCACGTTTCCCTGCGCACATTTGCTGTGGCTACATTGCTTGGCAAAATTCCGGTTATGGTTGTCTTTGCGGCGATGGGCGACCACTATATGACGAGTCCTGCGCGCGCCGTGTGGACAGGAATCATCTATATGGGCATCCTGGCTGTACTGCTCATCGGCTTTCGCCTGATGCGGCCACTTAGGCGAAACTAATCAGAAAAATCGGTTCTCGTGCATACATCCGGTGCAATGCCGAAAGCTTGCGGATAACGATCCGAAGCTTATGTGGGCAGCAAGTCCCGGTCCAGGCAGCGGTATTGCAGCGCTTCGGCGAAATGGTCGAACTGAATCGACTCGCTCCCCTCCATATCCGCAATCGTGCGGGCTATGCGAATGATCCGGCTATGCGCCCTCATGCTTAGGCCCAAGGACTCATATGCGGCTTGCAGCAGCTCCTCAGCTTCATGGGGCAAGGCGCACGCTGCGGCAAAGTTTCGGCCCTGCAAGCGGCTGTTCCACTGTTCGGCAGGATTTTGGCCGCGTGCGCGCTGGGTTTGGTGCGCTGTCTCAATCCAGGCCAACAGGTCTGCATTGGAAAGCGGAGCGGCAGCATCCTTTATTTCATCCGGTTTCAGGCGGGGCACTTCTACATGCAGATCGATGCGATCCAACAGCGGGCCGGACAGCTTTCCTCTGTACTGTTCAAGCCGGTTGACGGTACAGCGGCACGTACGTGTTTTGCTCTCCGTTCCGGCGTATCCGCACGGGCACGGATTCATGGCGGCAACAAGCAGAAAGCGGGACGGATACGTGTACGTCGCCCGCGCTCGGCTGATGGTAACTTGATTGTCCTCAAGCGGCTGTCTAAGCAGCTCGAGAACAGTGCGCGGAAACTCCGGCAGTTCATCGAGGAACAGGATACCGCCGTGTGCGAGGCTCACCTCTCCCGGCTTCGGCGGGGAGCCTCCGCCGATCATGCCCGCTGCTGATATCGTATGGTGGGGGGATCGGAAGGGGCGGTCGCTTAATCGGTTGCCTCGCTGGTGCAGGAGGTTGGCGACGCTGTATATTTTGGTCGTCTCCAGCGATTCAAGCGTGTCGAATGGCGGCAGGATGCCGGGAAGCCTGGTAGCAAGCATCGTCTTGCCGGTTCCAGGAGGCCCGATAAGGAGCGAGTTGTGCATCCCGGCGGCAGCGATGGCCATAGCCCGTTTGGCGCGTTTTTGTCCCCGTATGTCTGCATAGTCGACAGGGGAAGCTTGTGACCGGCTGAATCGCAGCTGCGCCGCTTGATGGCTTGTTGGCTCGAGTGGTGCGGACGTACCGGGCCATTGCTTCAAATGGGACAGCGGCTGCAAGGACAGCTTGCTCCATCCGATCGCTTCATGCAGATTCGCCGCGGGAAGAATGAGCTGCTCGAACCCTAGTCGTCCTGCGTCATCCGCGACGGACAAGATGCCGGGAACGGGGCGGACAAGTCCATCCAGGGACAGCTCGCCGACGATCATGGTCTTGCCTTCAATTGGCGGCAGCTGTCCGCTGGCTATAAGCAAGCCTGCGGCAATGGCCAGATCGAAACCGGTTCCTTCCTTGCGCACATCAGCAGGGGCCATATTGACAGTGACCCGCGACATGGGAAATTGGTAACCGCAATTTTTGACCGCAGCGCGAACCCGCTCCAGCGCCTCTCTCACAGCGGAATCCGGCAGGCCGACAATGGAAAAGGCAGGAAGCCCATTGCTGATATCCACTTCGACCTCGATGGGGATCGCTTCAATTCCTTGCAGGCAGCAGCTGTACACTTTGGCAAACATACAAAAAAGCACCTCTTTCCTAAAGTTCGCGTGTTCCTCGATGGACAGGCCAATGGCTGGCCGTCACGTGAACACGTCGCTTCAGGACAAAGGTGCTTCCTTATGTCCAACTGTATTTTCTTACATTTTACAGGATGTGAGCGTTCTTGCGCAAGGGTCGGCTTTGCAAGGCATGAAACTTATTACCTACTACCATTCATTTAGAGTAGTAAAGTTAATCTTTTCGATGTAACTTCGCTGCATTCGTGTTATTTGTTACCTTTTTACTATTAATTATAGTAGTCAGCTTCATAGTTACTAGTAAAAAAGTAATAAATCGATCAGATTCCCCGGAAAATGCGTGAATAGTGTGAAGTTAGTATTATAAATTTATGATACTTCTACCATTGTGCTGGCGACCGCGATAAAAGCTAAGGTCCAGATGCGGCATGAAGGCTGGCAAGCCGGGAAAAAGCCAAGGTCCAGATGCGCCATGAAGGCTGGCAAGCCGGGAAAAAGCCAAGGTCCGGATGCGCCAAATAAATCCCCTGCGGACCGGGCATACTGTTCGTTAGAGGTGATGGATGATGCAAACGAAACCATACTTTTGTCCGAATTGTCGCTCCAACCGGGTCAAATTCAGCATGATTAGCAGCGCCCGGCAGCATTTCATGAAAGATGCCATTACAGGAGAAGTGAAGGAGCAGCATGAGCCTGAACAGATTGAGCAGCCGGAGCCGGACATTCAGTGCAATGTTTGCGGATTTGTGGGGAACGAGATGCGCTTTATCAAGCAGGCAGAACGAGAGCCGCGGGTCATGACAGAAACGTCGCCGAAATATACATGAACGAGCCTTATTCGCAAGAAACGGATATGCTTGAGGAATAAACGGGCATCGGTTACATCAGCTTCAAGGGAGATTCTCATAAATATCACGTCTCAACTATGCGAAAATGAGCAGGCAAACAGGTCGTCTTGAGCTGCAGGCATGCAAGCACAGCCGGGACGGCCATTCCTCGTTGTTCAAAAAAAATGTCGGTTTTGCAACAAATTATAAGGAAAGTTCAGCGAAATAGTGATACAATAAATAAGGTTTGGAATGGTTTGTTTTCACTTATATACAAAGGCTGCATCCAAGTGGCCCGATCCAAAAGATAGGAGGATATCTGAATGAACATCCATGAGTATCAAGGCAAAGAGGTTCTCAGGCAGTACGGCGTCTCCGTTCCTGTCGGCAAAGTGGCGTTCACGCCGGATGAAGCTGTTGCAGCAGCGAAAGAGATCGGCACAGCCGTAACGGTTGTGAAAGCGCAAATCCATGCAGGTGGACGCGGGAAAGCGGGCGGCGTCAAGATCGCCAAAAATCTGGATGAAGTGCGTACATATGCGGAAGAGTTGCTGGGCAAGGTGCTGGTGACGCACCAGACCGGTCCCGAGGGCAAGGAGATCAAACGCCTGTTGATTGAACAAGGCTGCGATATTAAGAAAGAGTATTATGTAGGCATCGTAGTGGACCGCGCAACCGGTCGCGTCGTCATGATGGCATCGGAAGAAGGCGGCACTGAAATTGAGGAAGTGGCGGAAAAGACGCCGGAGAAAATTTTCAAGGAAGTGATTGATCCGGCAGTCGGTCTGCTGCCGTTCCAGGCAACCCGACTTGCTTATGCGATCAACATTCCGAGCGAGCTGGTACGCAAGGCCGTTAAGTTTATGATGGCGCTGTATGCCGCGTTTGTGGACAAAGACTGCTCTATCGCCGAGATCAATCCGCTTGTAGTCACTGGCGATGGAGACGTGATGGCGCTCGACGCCAAGCTGAACTTTGATTCGAACGCCCTCTATCGCCACAAGGATATTGTGGAGCTCAGAGACCTTGACGAGGAAGATGAGAAGGAAATCGAAGCATCCAAGTTCGACCTGAGCTACATCGCGCTTGACGGCAATATCGGCTGCATGGTTAACGGCGCCGGACTTGCCATGGCGACAATGGATATTATCAAGCATTTCGGCGGCGATCCGGCCAACTTCCTGGACGTTGGCGGCGGCGCAACGACAGAGAAAGTAACCGAAGCGTTCAAAATCATCTTGTCCGATGCGAAGGTGAAGGGCATCTTCGTCAATATTTTCGGCGGCATTATGCGCTGTGACGTCATTGCAAACGGGGTTGTGGAAGCAGCGAAGCAGGTATCGCTGGACAAACCGCTTGTCGTTCGTCTTGAAGGCACCAATGTTGAGCTCGGCAAGAAGATTCTGAATGAATCCGGCCTGAATATCGTGTCTGCGGATTCGATGTCCGACGGCGCGCAGAAGATTGTTTCCCTCGTAAAATAATCCTACTACTTTCGGAATGGGAGGTAAGGCATTAGCCATGAGTATATTGATCGATAAAAACACCAAAGTGATCACACAAGGGATTACAGGCGCAACCGGGATGTTCCATACGAAAGGCGCACTGGATTACGGTACCCAGATGGTAGGCGGCGTAACGCCGGGCAAAGGCGGCACCCAGGTGGAATTTGAATTGGAGAATGGCAGCAAGGTTTCGCTTCCGGTATTCAACACCGTTCAGGATGCAGTGAAGGAAACAGGCGCCACCGTTTCCGTCATTTATGTACCGCCGGCTTTCGCAGCGGATTCCATCATGGAAGCGGTAGACGCCAATCTGGACCTGGTCATTTGTATTACAGAAGGCATTCCGGTTCTTGACATGGTCAAGGTGAAGCGCTACATGGAAGGCAAGAGCACTGTGCTGGTGGGACCGAACTGTCCGGGCGTTATCACGCCGGGCGAATGCAAAATCGGCATCATGCCGGGATACATTCATACGCCGGGACATGTCGGCGTCGTATCCCGCAGCGGCACGCTTACTTATGAAGCGGTGCATCAGCTGACCACTCGCAACATCGGGCAATCCACAGCTGTGGGTATTGGCGGAGATCCAGTGAAAGGCATGGAATTCATCGACGTGCTGAAGCGCTTCAATGAAGATCCGGATACTTACGCCGTCATCATGATCGGGGAAATCGGCGGCACTGCGGAGGAAGAAGCTGCAGAGTGGATCAAAGCGAATATGAAGAAGCCGGTTGTTGGCTTTATTGGCGGCCAGACAGCGCCTCCAGGAAAGCGGATGGGCCATGCCGGCGCGATCATCTCCGGCGGCAAAGGCACGGCGGCCGAGAAGATTGCAACGATGGAGCGCTGCGGCATCCGCGTAGCGCCAACTCCTTCTGACATGGGCGCGACCTTGGTAAGCGTTCTGGAGGAGCAGGGCTTGCTGGAGAAGTGCCAGACGAAATAATTGAAAACAGAACGATTGTTACAGAAGGTAAGCAACCTTCCATACCCTTTTAATAGGGCGTGGAAGGTTTTTTTTATTGATTTCCCGTTGGGAGAGAGGATGAGAGGATATGGACAAGAAATGGCTGCTGTTCGGGCTGCATGAAATGGAAGGCGTTGGATGGAAGTCGATTGCGGGCATCGTCGAGGCGACGCATAATCTGGAGATGGATGTCGAAGAAGGGAAAGGGGGATGGTTGTCAGACGCGCTGCTTGCCCGTGCTGGGGTTAGAAAGGATATCGCGGGCAAAGTGCGTGACACCCTCACAGCCTCGTTCATTGAGAGGAGGCGGGAAGCGTATGAAAAAGCGAATATCGGCATCATAACCAGATTCGACGACACCTATCCCAGCTTGCTGAAGCATGCGGATTCCCCGCCTTGGATACTTTATTACAAGGGAGACTTGAAGATGCTTCAGCTGCCTCAAATCGCGATTGTCGGTACACGCGTGCCGACGGCGTATGGCAAGCATGTGGCGCAGCAGCTCGGTCAGGAACTGTCGGAACGAGGGTATGCTGTAGTAAGCGGCATGGCCCGAGGCATTGATGCGGCGGCTCATGCGGGCGCGCTCTCGGGATGCGGAGGAACGATTGCCGTGCTCGGGGCAGGGCCGGAGCGCATTTATCCTCCGGAAAATCGCGTGCTTTACGAGAGAATCGCAGAAAAAGGCTTGATACTCAGCGAATATCCGCTTGGGTCTGCGCTGCACCCGATCAAATTTCCGAGACGCAATCGCATTATTGCCGGTTTGAGCTTTGGGACCGTAGTCGTGGAAGCGGCAGAACGCAGTGGCGCGCTAATTACGGCTGATATGGCCGCGAGCGCCAATCGCGAAGTGTTCATCGTTCCGGGACCGATTACATCACCGAAAAGCAGGGGAGTATTGAAATTATGGGGAGAGTATTCGGTAACCCCCGTTTGGAGCGCAGACGGGGTTGAGGCAGGAATCAGCCATTTGCTGACACCGGATTGGAAGGCGGCGATGAACGAGCGAACGGGCAGCAAAGCTGCTGTTCCTGCGGGGAATTTACCGGGATTGCAGGATGCCCAGCCCTTGTCTGAAGACGAACGGCGAATTTTGGATATCCTGGCTAACGCTCCCGCTTCAATCGATGAGTTGGAAGCTGCTACGAAATTCCCGTTTGGACATTTGCATTCAGTTCTGCTATCTTTACTAATGAAGAAAAAGATTGAACAAAAATCCGGATCTTATTTCCACTTCATCACGTATTAGCCCGGTAATCGCGAAATAGACTCGCATAAGGGGGGAAACCGCCTATGGCCGATAACCTGGTCATCGTAGAATCACCGGCGAAAGCCAAAACCATCAGCAAATACTTAGGCAAACAATTTATAGTAAAGGCCTCCATGGGCCATGTCCGTGATCTCCCGAAAAGTCAGATTGGCGTAGAGGTCGAAAAGGACTTTGAACCGAAATATATAACGATACGCGGCAAAGGCAATGTGCTCAAGGAATTGAAGGATGCCAAGAAGAAAGTCAAGCGCATCTATCTTGCAGCTGACCCGGATCGTGAAGGGGAAGCCATTGCCTGGCACTTGGCCCATTATTTAGACATTGACGAGACGGATGTGTGCCGCGTAGTCTTTAATGAGATTACGAAGCAAGCGGTGAAAGACGCCTTCAAGAATCCGCGGCCGATCAATATGGATTTGGTCAATGCGCAGCAGGCAAGACGCATTTTGGACAGGCTGGTCGGTTACAAGATTAGCCCGCTGCTGTGGAAGAAAGTGAAGAAAGGCTTGTCGGCTGGCCGCGTCCAGTCTGTCGCCGTCAAGATCATCATTGATCGGGAAAATGAAATCAAGGCCTTCGAACCAGTGGAATATTGGAGTATTACCGTTCGGCTTTCGATCGATGGGAATACATTCGAGGCGAAGTTCCATGGCATCGGCGGGGAGAAGAAGGAGCTGTCCAACGAGGCGGAGGTTAAGCAGGTGCTGGCCGCCATAGAGGGCAAGCCGTTTGTAGTCAGCGATGTGAAAGAGAAGGAACGGCTGCGCCACCCGGCTCCGCCCTTCATTACCAGCTCATTGCAACAGGAAGCCGCGCGAAAGCTGAATTTCAGAGCTGCCCGAACGATGTCTGTTGCCCAGCAGCTTTATGAAGGCATCGATCTTGGGAAGGAAGGCTCTGTCGGTCTCATTACATATATGCGTACCGACTCCACGCGGATATCGCCTGTAGCTCAAGAGGAGGCGCGGGAATACATCAAGGACAAGTTCGGCGATGCTTACGTGCCCGAAGAGCCCCGAAACTATGTGAAGAAGGGCTCCAATGCGCAGGACGCGCACGAGGCGGTGCGCCCTACCTCCGCCATGCGCGATCCGGAGTCGGTGAAGTCCTATTTGTCCCGCGACCAGTTCCGGCTGTATAAATTGATATGGGAACGATTCATCGCCAGTCAGATGGCCTCCGCCGTACTGGATACGATGAGCGTCGATTTGAAGGTCGGCGATGTCTTGTTTAAGGCGAACGGCTCGAAGATCAAGTTCCACGGATTTATGAAGGTCTACGTGGAAGGCAATGACGACGGTACGAAGGATGAAGAAAAATTCCTGCCGCCGCTGAAGCCTCAGGATCAGCCGGTTCTGGAGCAGACAGAGCCGAAGCAGCATTTCACGCAGCCTCCTCCTCGCTACACGGAAGCACGTCTCGTCCGGGCTTTGGAGGAGCAGGGAATTGGCCGGCCAAGCACGTATGCTCCGACGCTGGAGACGATACAGAAGCGCGGCTATGTTGCGCTGGAGGACAAGAAGTTCGTTCCAACGGAGCTTGGCGAGCTTGTCATACAGCTGATGGAGGAATACTTCCCGGAAATACTGAACGTGGAATTTACGGCAAATATGGAAGACGAGTTGGACCATGTGGAAGAAGGCAGCGAGGATTGGGTGAAGATCCTCAAGGAATTTTACGCCACCTTCAAGCAGCGGCTGGACGTAGCCGAAGAAGAGATGGAGGAAATCGAGATTGAGGACGAGGTTTCCGATGAGATTTGCGAGAAATGCGGCCGACACTTTGTTTACAAGATGGGGCGGTTCGGCAAGTTCCTGGCATGCTCCGGTTTCCCGGACTGCAGAAATACGAAGCCCATCGTGAAGGATACCGGCGTGGCATGTCCGACTTGCGGCAAAGGCAAGATTGTGGAGCGCCGGAGCAAGAAGGGCCGCCTGTTCTACGGCTGCGACCAGTACCCGGAATGCGAATTCGTGTCATGGGATAAGCCGGTGGCGGAACCTTGTCCGGAGTGTTCCGGCATGATGGTGGAAAAACGCTCGAAAGCGGGGTTGTCCCACCAATGTGTAGCTTGTTCGCACAAGGTGGCGAAGGAAGAACAAGAAGAAGCGTGAGCGCAACAGAGAAGGAGGACGCTAGGATGAGCGCTGCACAAGGTGTAACGGTGATTGGCGCCGGACTCGCAGGAAGCGAGGCGGCGTGGCAGATCGCCTCGGCAGGCGTACCGGTCACACTGTATGAGATGAGACCGGTTCGCAAAACCCCCGCGCATCATACGGAACGATTTGCCGAATTGGTCTGCAGCAATTCGTTGCGGGCGAATGGCTTAACCAATGCGGTAGGCGTGCTCAAGGAGGAAATGCGCCGCCTGGATTCGCTGATTCTAAAAGCGGCCGACCTCCATGCCGTTCCGGCTGGCGGCGCGCTGGCAGTCGATCGGGAAGGGTTCTCCGACGAAGTGACGCGCACACTGAAGAACCATCCATTGATCGAATTTCGAAATGAGGAATTGACGGAGATTCCCGAAGGCATTGTCGTAATCGCTACCGGACCGCTTACCTCGCCTGCCCTGTCCGAGCGGCTGCAGGCGTTGACCGGCGAATCTTATTTTTACTTTTATGATGCCGCTGCGCCAATCATCGAGAAGGATTCTATCGATATGAGCAAGGTGTATCTCGCTTCCCGCTACGATAAAGGCGAAGCGGCGTACTTGAACTGCCCGATGACGGAGGAGGAATTCAGCCGGTTCTACGAGGAGCTGATTCAAGCTGAAGCCGTGCCGCTGAAGGACTTCGAGAAAGAAGTATACTTCGAAGGCTGCATGCCGATCGAAGTAATGGCCAAGCGCGGCAAGCAAACGGTGCTGTTCGGCCCGATGAAGCCTGTCGGTCTCGTCAATCCGCATACCGGGGAGCTGCCGCATGCTGTCGTGCAGCTGAGGCAGGACAATTCTGCAGGAACCCTATATAATATGGTAGGATTTCAGACGCATCTGAAGTGGGGAGAGCAGAAAAGAGTATTTTCTCTCATTCCCGGTCTGGAAGAAGCGGAGTTCGTACGATTTGGCGTCATGCATCGCAACACGTTTATCAACTCGCCCAAGCTGCTTGAAGCGACTTATCAGCTAAAGAGCGAGAACCGGCTGTTCTTTGCCGGCCAGATGACCGGCGTGGAAGGGTATGTGGAATCGGCAGCGTCCGGGCTCGTCGCCGGGATGAATGCGGCACTGGCCGCAAAAGAGCAACCGTTGCTCGTTATGCCGAAGGAAACGGTCATTGGCAGCTTGGCGCATTATATCACTACTGCGGAATTCCGTCATTTCCAGCCGATGAATGCGAATTTTGGCCTGCTGCCGCCGCTTGCCGTGCGGATTCGAAAGAAGCAGGAGAAGAATGAGGCCTTGGCGAATCGCGCCTTGCAGGCATTGGAACCTTATCGCAAGCAAAGCGTATAACCTGTTAGGGGGGAACGGCATGAAGGATAATCGGCTGCTCGACAGCTTTCTGCATTATCTTGAAGTTGAGAAAAATGCGTCTGCATACACACTGGAGCATTATGCAGCCGATTTGCGCGATTATTGCGCGTTCCTTAAAGAGCAGCGTATCGAACGTTTCGTCGAGGTTAACTATTCAGATGTGCGCATGTATTTGGCCGCGCTGCATGCCAGAGAATATGCGCGTTCCAGCATCGCTCGCAAGCTGTCAGCCCTCCGTTCCTTCTACCAGTATCTTATGCGGGAAGGCGAATTGGAGGCAAGCCCGTTTCACCATATTCGCACACCCAAGCTTGAGAAGAAACTTCCTTCCTTCCTCTATGTAGAGGAGATGCAGGCGATATTGGAGGCGGCGGATCGCGACGGGCCGCTGGGATTGCGGGACCGGGCTATTGTTGAGATGCTGTATGCCGGAGGAATGCGGGTCAGTGAACTGGCCGGACTTGATCTCCAGCATGTCGATCTTGGCATCGGGACTGCGCTAGTGTATGGCAAAGGCGCGAAGGAACGCTACGTTCCGCTGGGTGAATACGCCCTGCATGCGCTCAAGCGCTACTTGCGAGATGCCAGGCCCGCATTGGCACGCGAAGGCAGCGGCTTCGCCTTGTTCTTGAACCATCGGGGGACGCGCTTGACCGAGCGCAGCGTACGCAGGGTATTGAACAGTCTTGTAGAGCGCAGCGCGCAGGGAAGACGGATTTCCCCGCACACGTTCAGGCACTCGTTCGCCACACATATGCTGGAGGCGGGTGCGGATTTGCGAACTGTGCAGGAACTGCTCGGGCATGCCAACATATCAACAACGCAAATTTACACCCATGTAACCAAGGATCACTTGCAGTCCGTTTATAATCGGGCTCATCCGAGAGCCTAAGGAGGTTGAAGGGATGAACGCAAGCTTTCATGCAACAACGATATTTGCGATCCGGCACAATGGCAAGGGAGCCGTATCCGGTGACGGTCAAGTGACCTTCGGAAATCAGATGGTCATGAAGCAGCATGCGAAAAAAGTAAGAAGGCTGTACAGGGGGAATGTGATAGCTGGCTTTGCTGGTTCTGTAGCAGATGCCATAACCCTGTTCGAGAAATTTGAGGCCAAGCTGGAGGAGCACGGCGGCAATCTGCAGCGCGCTGCTGTCGAGCTTGCCAAGGATTGGCGTTCTGACCGCGTGCTGCGCAGACTGGAAGCGATGATGGTTGTCATGGATGAGCAGTCGCTGCTCTTGATCTCTGGCAACGGCGAAATCATCGAACCGGATGACGGCATCGTTGCGATTGGATCGGGTGGCAGCTTCGCGCTTGCAGCAGGCCGTGCCCTCAAACAGTATGCGCCGCATATGGGTGCCGCTGAAATATCCAAGGCAGCTTTGCAAATGGCTGCGGATATTTGTGTATTTACCAACCATAATATAGTAACAGAAGAAATATAAAAAGCGGACTGTTGATCAAACGGGAGGGGTGGACGCATGAATCAAAAGGCAATGACGCCAAGGCAAATTGTAGCCGAATTGGATAAGTACATTGTCGGACAGAAAGAAGCGAAGAAATCGGTAGCCGTCGCGCTGCGCAATCGCTACCGGAGAAGCCAGCTGGACGAAAGCATTCGTGACGAAATCGTGCCCAAGAACATCTTGATGATCGGCCCCACAGGCGTCGGCAAGACTGAAATTGCCCGCAGGCTGGCGAAGCTGACTGGAGCGCCCTTCGTCAAGCTGGAGGCAACCAAGTTCACAGAGGTAGGCTATGTAGGCCGGGATGTGGAATCCATGATACGGGATTTGGTGGAAACTGCCATCCGCATGGTGAAATCTGAAAAGACCGAAACCGTCAAGGAAAAAGCGGAGCAGCAAGCGAATGAACGCATCATTTCGATTCTGGCCCCGTCCCCCAATCGCCATCGCGCAGGCAAAAATCCGCTGGAGATGATTTTTGGCGGCGCAGGCGCGCAGGAGGATGCAGACGATGATCAGCAGCACGCGAATCAAGATCTGCAGGCCAGACGGGCACAGCTGCGTGAGCGATTGAGGCGAGGAGAGCTGGAGGATCAAATTATTGAAATTCAAGTGGAAGACAACTCTCCTTCCATGCTGGAAATGTTCACGGGACAAGGCAATGAACAGATGGGCATTAATATGCAGGAAATTTTCGGCAATATGATGCCGAAAAAGACGAAGAAGCGCAAGCTGCCGATTAAGGAAGCGCGCAAGGTGCTGATGCAGGAAGAAGCGAACAAGCTGATTGACATGGACGAAGTGTACCAGGAATCGATTGAACGCGCAGAGCAGAGCGGCATCATTTTTCTCGACGAAATCGACAAAATCGCAAGCAAGGATCGCGGCAGCGGTCCGGACGTCTCTCGCGAAGGCGTACAAAGGGATATTCTTCCGATCGTAGAGGGCTCGACCATTATGACGAAGTATGGTCCGGTCAAAACCGACTATATGCTCTTCATAGCAGCGGGAGCTTTCCATATAGCCAAGCCGTCTGACTTGATTCCGGAGCTGCAGGGAAGATTCCCGATACGGGTCGAATTGAACAGCTTGACGCAAGAAGATTTTGTACGCATTCTTAAGGAGCCGCAAAACGCGATGACGAAGCAGTATACGGCGCTGCTGGCAACAGAAGGCATCACCGTAGAATTTTCGGACGAAGCGATAGCGGAGCTGGCCCGTATAGCAGCGGAGGTGAATCAGAACACAGACAACATCGGTGCCAGAAGATTGCATACGATATTGGAGAAGCTGTTGGAGGATCTGTCCTTTGAAGCACCCGATATTACAATGGAATCCATTGTCATTACGCCGGAGTATGTTCGGGAGAAGCTGGGTGACATAGCACGAAACCGAGATTTAAGTCAATATATCTTGTAAAAAACTAGTGGGGGCTTTAAGATGAGTCTGCTGAGTAAGACACGACGATTAAACCGAATGCTGCAAAAAGCGGCTGGACAAGCTGTGAACTTTATGGAAGTGGCGGAAGTACTGAAGGATACGATACGAGCAAATGTGTATGTCGTTAGCCGGAAGGGGAAAATTCTAGGGTACTCTGTGATTACGCCAATCATATCCGAGCCTGTGCGACAAATGATCGTAGAGGACCGGCAGCTGATTCCAGAGCTGAATGAAAAATTGCTGGCGATTCGGGAGACAACTACGAATTCCGGGATGGATCCGGAAGCAGGCGGAGAACAGTGGCGACAAGAATTGACCCGTGTTTTTGAAGATAAAATGATGACGGTCGTTCCGGTTATGGGGGCAGGCTCCCGCCAAGGGACGCTGCTGCTCGTACGTTTCAATGAAGCGTTTGTGGATGATGATCTGATATTGGCGGAATACGGCTCTACAATCATTGCGATGGAAATCCTGCGCGAGCGTACAGAACGAATGGAGCAGGATGCCCGGAACAAGGCGGTTGTTCATGTTGCTGTAGAATCGTTGTCCTTCAGCGAACTGGAAGCTGTCGAGCATATCTTCGGCGAGCTGGAAGGTCCTGATGGGCTGCTGGTTGCCAGCAAGATCGCAGACCGGGCCGGCATCACCCGTTCGGTCATTGTCAACGCGCTGCGCAAGCTGGAAAGCGCGGGCGTGATCGAAACAAGGTCGCTTGGCATGAAAGGGACCTATATCAAAGTGTTGAACGAATATTTGACTGACGAGATCGCCAGGGCTAAGGCCTAATGAACTGCGGTTGATAAATTTAGATATTCAAGACTATGGAACTCCTAAAAAGTCCTGCTTTTCGCGTGAAAAGACAGGACTTTTTTCTTATTGTCTCCTTTTTGCTTTTCCCCCATTATGAGAAACAAGAAGGAAATTTTCTTGTTGGAAGCTGTCGAATAGAATCGTTTTTTTATGGTTTTTCTGTTTGCAGGGAGGAATTATGCGTCCTATGTTGAATATGTACCTAGTCTGAATGTCTATATTTGTCGGTGCAAAAAGGGGGGCGAAAGATGGATTTTCTGAACAGCAGCCTGATCAACCGCTTGGAACGCTCCTTGGACGCGGCTTCGCTTCGCCAAAATGTCATCACCCATAATATTGCGAATGTGGATACGCCGGGATTCAAGCGTTCGACAGTCAGGTTCGAGGAATTTCTGCAAGAGGAGCTGAATCGCAGTTCGTCCAGTCTGGCAGGCAGACGGACGCATGAGAAGCATTTCAGCTTCGGCAGTACAATTGCGGGAAACAGCGGCCCTGTTATTCAAACGGACCACTTGTCCGTTATGAACAATAACAAAAACAATGTGGATATCGATGCTGAAATGTCCATGCTTGCCAAAAATCAGCTGAATTACAATATGCTCGTGCAGCAAATCAGTCATGAACTGCGCAGCATCAGAACTTCGATAGGAGGTCGGTAATCCGCTATGAAATTGACGAATGCATTTGATATCAGCTCTTCTGCACTAACTGCGCAGCGATTTCGGATGGATGTCATATCTTCGAATATCGCGAACGCCGAAACGACACGCGGGGAATATGTCAATGGGCAGTGGGTCCCGTATCAGCGTAAGCTGGTAGTCATGGAACCGACAAGAAACCAGTCCTTCGACACCATTCTTCAGCAAGAAATGAACCGGCATACGGGCAGCGGGGTGAAAGTAAGCAGGGTGATCGAGGATCCATCCCCGTTCAAACAAGTATACAATCCTGCTCACCCAGATGCGGATGCAAACGGTTATGTGCGCTTGCCAAACGTGGATATCATGAAGGAAATGGTGGACATGATATCGGCAACCCGCAGCTATGAAGCGAATGTAACGGCGCTGAATGCGTCGAAAAGCATGTTCATGAAAGCTCTGGAAATCGGGAAATAGCCTTTACAGATAGTTTCGTAATCGAATCTATATTTATGACGGTCGAAAGAAGAAAAAAGTTTTAAAGAAATTTTTTTAACGGCGAAGGAGGGGGAATATGATCAATCCAGTCAATGCTGCTGGCGCAGAAAAAGTGCTGGCTGCAGTGAATAAAGAGAAGTCCGCTGGAGCCGTTGCTTTCGGAGAAAGCTTCGCATCGTTTCTAGACGATGCCATGGGCAAGCTGCAAGCCCAGCACGGCGTAGTCGAGCAATTGGGCAACCAGTTCATGGTGGGGAATTTGGATGATGTACATAAGCTGACCATTGCCAATGAAAAAGCGCTTCTTGGTTTGGAGCTTACCGTGCAAGTGCGTAACAAAGCTGTAGAAGCGTATCAAGAAATCATGCGTATGCAAATTTGATGTTGCGTCGGCATATAGCCAGGTAGTTGGATGAGGTGAAACAGTGAACGAAGCTTTGAGCCGCTATAGGGATAAAACCAAACAATTCTGGAATCGAATGGACATCAAACAGAAAGTACTTTCTGTTTCAATTGTAGTTCTGACCGTGCTTGTTATTGCTCTGGTCATATTCAATTTCTCCAAGACGGAGTATTCTTGGGCTTTCCGTGATCTGGACGCTACGGACATGGCCGCAGTCAAGGACTATTTGGAGTCAACGGGTATTCCGTACAAGTTCGGACCGGACGGCAGCAGCATCGCGGTGCCTACCACAGAAGTGACGAGAGTGAAGGTGGAGGCGGCTTCACAGGATTTGGTGCAGAACGGCTCACAGGGCTTCGGCATATTCAAAGACAACATATCCAGCTTCGGCATGACTGACAATCAGTTTGCCGTGCTGAAGGACGATGCCCTCGCAGGTGAAATCCAAAAGCAGATTAATACGAAAGAGGGAGTAGTAAGCTCCAAGGTATTGCTGGCGATGCCGGAGTCAAGCGTGTTTATTAGCGATAATCGAGAGGACAAAGCCTCCGCTTCCGTATCGATCAATTTTCGTCCCGGCTATCGCGCAAGCCAGGAGTATATTGACTCTCTGTACAATATCGTCCGACTTAGCGTAGGAAGCGAATTGCTGCCGATCGAGAATATCACGATTACGGATCAGAAGGGCGAGCTGCTTCCATCCTCCAAACTCAACGGAGGCATCGGCAATACCGCGAATGTAGTGCTTCAGCAAATGCAAATCAAGAAGGAATATGAAGAGGATATCAGACGAAACATTGAAAGCTTTTTGGGCACGATTCTGGGTTCGGAAAAGGTTGTCGTCAGTGTAGTTTCCAGTCTCAATTTTGATCAGCGAGCCCGGGAAGAACGGCTGTTCCAGCCAGTCAATACCGAAGATCAGACGGGCATTGCCCGCAGTGTTCAAGAAATCCAGAAGAACTACACGAATACCGGCGCGAACGAGGGCGGCGTGCCTGGAACGGGAGCGCCCGATGTCCCGGGGTATCAGGGCAACATGGGACAAGGAGAATCCAGTTCTGAAGAAATAAGCTCTACGATTAATTATGAGATCAACGAGATTACGCAATCGATCATTTCAAGCCCGTATGTGGTGACGGACTTGACTATTTTCGCTGGCATAGAACCGCCAGATCCGCAAAATCCCGATTCGTTGTCGCAGGAAGTGAAGGATGAAATCGAGCAAATGCTTGTAGGCATCGTCAATACTTCCTTGGCCGACAGCGGTCGCTCCTTCACTACTGAGGAGCTGCAAGGCAAGGTATCCGTCATCACTCAAAATCTCCGCGGCGTCAACGGCTATGCAAGCGATTCAAGCGGCGGCGGAAGCAACGCGCTGTTCTACGGCATCGGTGCTGCTGTACTGGCGGCCATTGCTGCGCTTGCGTTCTTCGTGATGCGACGCAGGAGAGCGGCAGAGGTAGAGGAAGAGTTTGAGGAAGATGTAGCGGCAGCGATTGAGCAGCCTACAATAGACCTGGAATCGGTACGGAACGAAAATCAGGTCAAAAAACAGCTGGAGTCTCTGGCCAAGAAGAAGCCGGAAGAGTTCGTCAACCTGTTGCGTACATGGCTGGCTGAGGAATAGGGGTGTCTGGAGGTATGGCAAATATGCAGCAAGGATTGAGCGGCAGGCAAAAAGCGGCTCTCCTGCTCATTTCGCTGGGACCGGAAGTTTCTGCGAATATCTTCAAGCATCTTCGCGACGAAGAAATCGAGCAGTTAACGTTGGAAATTGCCAATGTGCGCAAGGTCAGCAGTGAAGAGAAGGAAGCCGTGCTGAATGAGTTTCACGAAATATGCGTTGCCCAGGAATATATTTCGCAAGGCGGGATCACTTACGCCAAGGACATATTGGAAAAGGCGCTTGGTTCCCAGAAAGCGATTGATATTCTGAACCGACTTACTGCGACGCTGCAGGTGAGGCCGTTCGACTTTGCACGGAAAGCCGATCCCGCACAAATATTGAATTTTATCCAGAATGAGAATTCGCAGACGATTGCATTAGTGCTGTCTTATTTGTCTCCCGAACAGTCATCGACAATCTTGTCGTCGCTGCCCCAGGAGAAGCAGGCTGATGTTGCCAAGCGGATCGCGATGATGGACAGCACCTCGCCTGAAGTGATCAGTCAAGTGGAGCGGGTGCTGGAGCAGAAGCTGTCCTCGACCGTAACGCAAGACTACACGAATGCGGGCGGTATCGAGTCCATCGTTCAAATCTTGAATGGGGTAGACCGCGGAACGGAGAGAACGATCCTCGATGCGCTGGAGATTCAGGACCCAGAGCTTGCAGAGGAAATCAAGAAGAGAATGTTCGTCTTCGAGGATATTGTCTCGATCGACAATCGTTCGATTCAGCGGATTATCCGCGATATTGAAAATGCCGATCTGCAGCTTGCGCTTAAGGTGGCTAGCGAGGAAGTGCGCGATGTCATCTTTAAGAACATGTCCAAGCGGATGGCCGATACCTTCAAGGAAGAGATGGAGTTTATGGGGCCGGTTCGGCTGCGTGATGTGGAAGAGGCGCAAACGCGCATTGTATCGATTATTCGTCGTCTGGAAGAAACCGGTGAGATTATTATAGCTCGCGGTGGAGGAGATGATATCATTGTCTAATTTGATCAAATCCTTTCATTATATACCTGTAGACGACAAGAAAATGATTGAATCGATAGCGCCTGCTATTGTCCAGCGCCCCGCCAAAACCGGAGCGCAGGCAGAGGACGAGCCTGAGCTTTCGCAGGAAGAACAGCGCAAAACAGAAGCTTGGCGCAACCAAGTGATGCAAGACGCGGAAGCGCTGGCGGAAGACACGATTCAGCAGGCCAGACAAGAGGCCGAGGAGCTTCGCCAGGCCGCCAAGCAGGAAATCGCTGCTTGGTGGGAGGCGAAGCGAGCGGAAGATGAGTCGGCAACTGCTTCCGCGCGCGAACAAGGTTATGCAGAAGGGTACGAGCAAGGCAAGCTGGAAGCCGAGCAGCGAGTGCTGGAGCAAAATAGGGAGCGCATCGAGGAAGCGGCGGCTATATTGGAAGCGGCCGTACGCATGAAGCAGGAAATTATTCAAGAAGCAGAGCCGTTCCTGATTGAGCTCAGCAGCTCTATTGCCGAGAAGATTATAGGCCGGCAGCTGACGCTGACTCCGGAGTGGACCATTGAGATGATTCGCAAGGTGCTTGCTAGGCGCAAGGACAAGGGGATCGTCTCGCTATGTGTTGCTCCTTCCCAATTTGCTTTTATCCATGGGTACAAGGATGAACTGACCTTGTGCATCGACTCTCAAGCAGAATTGGAAGTGCTGCCTGATGCAACTGTACCGGAGCATGGCTGTGTCGTGCGCACCGCGATGGGCAGTCTCGATGCCCGTATTGACACGCAGTTAAGTGAAGTCAAGCACGCGTTGGTGCAGCTGGCATCAGCAGGCGGGGAGATGAGCGGCGATGGCATCGATGCCTGATTTGCAGAAGTATTTGGAAGAACTGCGGCACCTGGATCCGATTCGCACCAACGGCAAAGTCATGCAGGTGATCGGGTTGACGATTGAATCGGAAGGGCCGGATGCGCGAATTGGAGACATCTGCCATATCTATCCGTTCAAATCCAAGCATCCGCTTGCGGCAGAGGTCGTTGGTTTCAGAAACAACCGTGTGCTGTTGATGCCTCTAGGCGAGCCGCAGTCGATCGGGCCCGGCTGTGACGTGGTGACTACCGGCAGACCTTTGACCGTTCAAGTGGGTCACGAGCTGTTAGGGAAAGTGCTGAACGGTCTTGGGCAACCGCTGGATGGAAGCCGCTTGTCCACGAGAATGTCCCGGTACTCGACGCACAACATCCCGTCTAATCCGCTGCAGCGCCCAAGGGTAACGGAGCCGATTAGCGTTGGCGTGCGATCGATTGACGGCTTGCTCACCATTGGCAAGGGACAGCGTGTGGGCATTTTCGCCGGGTCCGGTGTGGGCAAGAGCACACTGCTCGGCATGATCGCGCGCAACACGTCAGCGGATGTGAATGTCATAGCGCTGATTGGCGAACGGGGCCGGGAGGTGCTCGACTTTATCGAGCGGGATTTGGGGCCGGAAGGACTGGCCCGTTCGATCGTCGTCGTGGCGACATCCGACCAGCCTGCGCTGATTCGTATCAAAGGCGCGCTCATTGCCACTTCCATCGCTGAGTATTTTCGCGACCACGGCATGAATGTCATGCTGATGATGGACTCCGTTACACGGTATGCGACAGCGATGCGCGAAGTGGGACTTGCTGTAGGCGAACCGCCTGCGACACGCGGATTCACGCCAAGCGTGTTCGCCAATATGCCGAAGCTGCTGGAAAGGGCGGGCACGTCGCCGACAGGATCGATCACGGCATTTTATACGGTGCTGGTTGACGGGGATGACATGAATGAGCCGATCTCCGATATGGTTCGGGGGATTCTGGATGGTCATATCGTCCTAAGCCGCAGCTTGGCGAACAAAGGGCAGTACCCGGCGATTGATGTGCTGGGCAGCATTAGCCGGGTTATGAACGATATTGTGCCGCCCGAGCATCAACAGGCCGCAGAACAGCTGAAGAGATGGCTCACGGTTTACCGAGATTCAGAAGACTTGATCAATATCGGCGCCTATCGTCAAGGCTCCAACATAGAGATTGACAAGGCGATTGACTATTACCCGTATATTCAATCCTTCATGCGACAGAAGACCAATGAAAAAGTGACGCTGCAAGATTCTGTAGACAAGCTGATAGAGCAGTTTGGTGGAGGTTGATGGAATCAAGATGCTATACCGCTATCCGTTGCAAAAAATAGTCGATTTGAAGAACAACGAGAAAAAACAGGCGGAATGGATGCTGGCTGCGGCAGTCGGGCAGCTCCAGACTGAAGAACAGGGACTGCAGGGCATTCTGGCCGAGAAGCAGCGAGTGCAGGAGACGATGAAGCAGAGCTCTTCCGCATCCGTCTCGATCCAGAGTTTGCAGCTGCTTCAGGAATATGTGGATCACCTGGCAAGGAAAGCCGAGGAGCAAACGGCTCAGGTAAATAAAGCGCAGCAGCGGCTGGAGCATTCTCAGGATCAGCTGAAGGGCTGCATGCTGGACGAGAAAAAGTGGAGCATGAGCAAGGAGAAGGCGTATCAGCATTACATACGCGATCTCGGCAGAAAAGAACAGAATGAGCTGGATGAAATCGCCGTCGTGCGATTTGCCGGATCGCATGGATGACCATTCTTCGTACAAGACGGCTGGCATAAGGGAGGTGGATTAATTGGCAGAAGCAGATATCGAAAAATCTTCATACGGCATGATGGAGCGCATTATTGGGATTATAGTCATTCCTGTGCTGTTTACTGTCATCTTGACGGTTGTGTTGCTCTCTCTTTTTGGATTTGATGTCTCCCGCTCCATCCTAGAAACGGCCAATCAGATTCCACTGCTGAACCGAGTCATCCCTGATCCGAAACCGGACGATGCCCTGCTCGCTGACGATGCTGCGGACAGCGCTGCACAGCCTGCGCCGAAAGCGGAGGATCTGCAGGAGCTAAGGCAGCAAATTGAGTCTTTGACGCTGGAGAAAGAGGCTGGAGAAGAACAGCTGAAACAGCGGGAGGAAGAGATCCGGCAGCTTCGGGAGCAAATCCAGACCATGCAAGATAGGGATGAGCGCGCCAGCATAACGGAGGAAGAGTATGAAGCACAGATTGCCCAAGTCGCCAAAATCTATTCCGATATGTCGGCTAGTAAAGCTGCACCGATCATGGAAAATATGACATTGAGCGAACGGGTGCTGTTGCTGTCCAAGATGAAGACAAGCGCTCAGGTCGCCATATTGGAAAAGATGAATCCACAGACGGCGGCGACCACATCCGTGGCATTGAAGGATATTCAAACGGTAGAGGATATTCGAATCTCAGCCCTGCAGGAGCGCTTGGAGACGCAGGAACCGCAAGAGTCAGAAGCCTTCACGCTGGAGGAGCTGGGCCGAACGTTCGCGGCTATGGATGCAAGGAGTGCGGCACAGCTGCTGCTTGAAATGGCCAAGACCAATGAGGGCAGGGTGGTGTCCGTGCTGAAGAAAATGGAGCTGCAGCCGCGCTCCGCCGTACTTGCCCAGATGAGCGGTCTATCTGAATCTGACGCAGCCCGAATTTCAGGGAAGCTGTCATCGGAATAAACGGGTATATCCTGGAAAGGAGGTGAAAACAAAGATGAATCTATTTATTCAAGGAGCAATGGTCTCCAGCGGTACAACTGCTGCGGCTGGCGTGGCAGGCGGGACACATTCGCCTGCATCTGAAGGAAAAGCGGCTGGCGGAGGATTTTCTGCATTGCTCGGAGCTATCATGGGTGGGCAGAGCGGTCAGACGACGGGGAGTACTTCATCCGGCAGCGGATTGCTCGCCATGCTTGCAGCGGGCGTGCTTGTCGGAGACAAGCAGCTGGAAGGAGAATGGGCGCTGACAGCCTCCGAAGTTGAAGATGCGCTTGCCCAGCTTGAGGAGCTGCTGGCCCGGTATTCGGCCGAGACTGGCGAAGATCCAATTGCCGCACTGATGGGCTTGCCGGTGATAGCCGACTGGCTGGCGCAAGTATCCGCGCTTCAGCAATCGCTGACTGAAAATGGCAGGGGTGGTGGAGAGCGGACGGCATTTGACTTTGCCAAGGCAGAGGGCAACGACAGTCTGAGCAAGCTGCTGGCTCTGGCGCAGTGGCTGGACCGCGCTTCAGCGACTCATTCGGACAATCAGCAGCTGCAAAATTTGAGAACGGCCTTCGATAAGTTGATCCTGCCTGTTCTGGAGCATGCGGCAAAAGCATTTCCGGAGCTTCACCAGGCTGCGAACAAGCTTGCTGCCTTTCACTCGACAGGAAGTGTTAGCGGGGAAGAATTGACGCTGCGCAACAGTGCAGACCAACAACCGCAGGCCAAGGCAACCGCTTCGGCACCCGTACATATCGCCTCTGTCAGCTCGAACAACGAACAGGCGAATGTACCGGCGCGCGTATCGGTTGCAGACTTGCAGTGGCCTTCCGTGTGGAACCGGCATCAACTGACTCAGGCTGGCGTTCAACTGAACGGCGCGGCAACCGGGGATTCGGGTCCGATTCATTCATTGACAGCAGATGAGGCGGCACCGACGACTTCAGCTGCGCAAGACGTGAAGCCTGCGCTGCCTGCAGAACCGGCCAAACCTTCCGCACCTGTTGCACATGCGAATCAGCTTGTCAAGGACATGAACGCTCTTGTTGTCAAACAGCTCTCATTCCAGAAGGGCGAAGGCTTCAGCGAAGCTCGAATCACACTGATGCCGGAGCATCTGGGACAGGTGACCATCAAGCTGACAATGATGAATGGTCAATTGACCGCGCATTTCGTCGCTGAAACTATGGCAGGAAGAGAACTGCTGGACAGTCAGCTTTCTCAGCTTCGCGCCTCTCTGCAAAACCAAGGCATTCAGGTGGAGAAGCTGGAAGTAACCCAGCAAACTTCAACGTCGGCATTTTTCCAGGACCAGCGGGAGCGTGATTCGCAACAGCGATTCCATCGTCCACAACAAGGCAACTCAGGCGGATATGACAGTTGGGACGACAGTTTCGACGCAGCACTGGAAGAGACTGCGCAAACATCGTGGCTTCGAAACGGAACTTCGTTCGAAGTGACTGCCTAGCACAAGCTTTGGTCCGGGAGGTGACGAACACATGAAGAGTCCGATTTGGCCGGTGTACAGCAAACAGAATATGCCGCTGTCCACCGAGGAGAGGAAGTCTAACGATGTCCTTGGGAAGGACGAATTTTTGAAAATATTAATTACCCAGCTGCAAAATCAGGATCCTAGCCAACCGCTGCAGGACAGAGAGTTTATCGCTCAGATGGCCCAATTCAGTTCCGTGGAACAATTGATGAATATGTCCAAGGAAATGGGAGCATTGCGGCAATCGCTGGGCATATCCTCTGATCTGATCGGCAAGGAAGTGTCCTGGCTAGGGCTGAGCGGCAATTCCATAGTGGAAATGTATGGTGTCGTAGACTCCATTCTTTTCAGCAATGGCATACAATATGCGAAGATCGGCGAACATGCCATCCCGATTGATGAAATTATTCGTGTGACGATACCGGAGCAACCGTCTCCTACTGATCCGGCGGATGAAGTGCCTGATCCGGATGAAGGTTCCGGAGATCCGGTCGAGGATGTAGAGGAACCAGGCGACGGTTCAGATGAACCAATTGGGGATGCGGACGATCCTCAGTCGAATCCAGACGACCCGGCGGATGGCGAGGATGATGGCACAGAGCAGGAAGGCGATCCTTCGGCTGAAGGTGGAGCAGCATGAAGCCCGTCCATTACCAACCGTATGTAGCAGGTCGCATAGCGCCAGTTCAACCGAACGCCCAGCCGCAGAAAGCAGGCAAGCAGGCAGCGGTTTCGAACAGCCATACGACTGCATCGTTCAGTCAAATCCTCGATTCCCGCTTGCTGACGTTCAGCAATCATGCGGAGCAGCGGCTTCAGCAGCGAGGCATTCGCTTGCAGCATGATCAGCTCGTCAAGCTGAGCCATGCGGTAGACAAGGCTGAACAGAAGGGTGCCAAGGACTCGCTGCTGTTCATGAAGGACATGGCATTTATCGTCAATATCAAAAGCCGTACCGTCATCACGGCATTAACGGGGTCGGCGATGAAAGATAACGTCTTTACTCAGATTGATAGCGCAGTAGTTGTCGATTAACAGGCTGGACCTTGCAGGAGGCCTAGGACTTGCGGAACGACAGAAGCAGTCATTCGACACAAAAAGAAGGAATTCGTCAAATAGAAGACGAAATGAACAGGAGGAACCCGCATGTTAAGATCATTGTACTCAGGCATTTCAGGAATGCGCGGATTTCAGACGAAGCTGGATGTCATCGGCAACAATATCGCCAACGTGAATACGGTTGGCTTCAAGGCAGGCCGCGTGATGTTCAAGGACATTCTGAGCCAGAATATTTCCGGCGTGACCGCTCCTACAGATGAAAACGGCGGCGTCAACGCCAAGCAGATTGGTCTTGGCGTCACAATCGCTTCCATCGATACGATTCATACGCCCGGAAGCGCCATGACGACGAATGTGCCGACAGACTTGCGCATTGACGGCGACGGCTTCTTTGCGGTATCGCCGAACGCAGACGGCGAAGTCGCTTACTTGACCCGTGCCGGTAATTTCACCTTGGATGCGAACCGCAACCTGGTCAATGCCGATGGCATGTTTGTCCTGGATTCGGATGGCGGCATCATTACGCTTGAGGAGGGGGTTACTTCCTTCTCTATCTCGCAAGACGGCGAAATCATTGCTGTGGATGAAGACGGCAATGCAGAAGGCACGGACATTCGCATCGGGGTAGTGGTGGTCACGAATCCATCCGGGCTGGAGAAGGTTGGCGGCAACTTGTATCGCGGTACGACTAACGCTGACTTGGAGGCTATCATCGACCTGATCGGCGAAGCCAACGACCCGGAAACAGGCTCTGGCTCGATCATTTCCGGTCAGCTCGAAATGTCCAACGTGGACCTGACTAACGAATTTACCGAAATGATTGTGGCGCAGCGCGGATTCCAGGCGAACTCCCGCATCATTACCACATCCGATGAAGTGCTGCAAGAAGTTGTCAACTTGAAGCGATAGACGTAACTAAGGAAACGGGATGAGGAGCAGCCCTGTTCTTCATCCCGGATTCCGCCAATATGGAGGAAACTATGATAACGGTGACCCGTTTGAATCATTCACGCATTACCGTCAACGCGTTGATGATCGAGACTATAGAAGCGACGCCGGATACATTGATTACCTTGGTCAGCGGTAACAAGTTTAATGTTCTGGAGCAGGTCGATGAAGTGGTGCAGTTGATCCAGGATTATATGCGCGCGATCGGGCCGATTCAAGCGATGGTGAAAACCGGGGAGGGAGTGGATCATCATGTTTAAGAAGATGCTGCCCTGGATAATCATGATCCTTGTTGTCATCACCTTGATTACAGGCGCTGCTTTTGTACTATGGTATTTTGTCATTGATGACTCACCGGCCGGTGCGGGCAACCAGATCGAGCAGACGCTCGAAGGAGAGGAAGCGCCGCAAATCCCGGCAGACAAGCGAATGGAATTAACGGTTCCGCTCGATAACGTGGTGACGAATTTGGCGGATCTGGATTATGTCATTAAATTGAGCTTTGCCTTTCAACTCGACAATGAAAAAGCAAAGCAAGAATTCGAACTGCTCGAACCTTCGGTAAAAGCTACGGCTATTCGAATCCTGAGGGATACCATGCCTGAAGAAATTCAGGGAAGCCAGGGACAGGACGCTCTGGTCACGAAAATGATGAATCAACTGAACGCTTTGCTCCTGGAAGGCAAAGTCTTGCAAATCGAAATCACAGACATTATTGTGCAACAGTCTTAATTCATACATTGATTTTACGGCGTATAGGGGGTGAGGGATCATGGTTGATGTGTTGTCTCAAAATGAAATTGATGCCCTGTTGACAGCACTGTCATCTGGCGAGATGGATGCAGAGGAGCTGAAGAAGGAAGAGACGGAAAAGAAAATCCGTGTCTATGATTTCAAACGGGCTGTACGGTTTTCGAAAGATCATATCCGCAGCCTTACGCGGATTCACGAAAATTTTGCCCGCTACTTGACGACCTTCTTCAGCGCACAGTTGAGAACCTTTGTGCAAATTCATGTTGTTCAAGTGGAGCAATTGCCCTATGATGAGTTTATTCGCTCCATTCCCAAAATGACGATTTTGAACATCTTTGAGGCAGAGCCGCTGGAAGGGCGCATGGTGCTGGAGGTTCATCCGAACATTGCCTTTGCCATGCTGGATAGGCTGCTTGGCGGCACGGGTACCACCCCCAACAAAGTCGGTGCATTGACAGAGATCGAGACGATCGTGCTGGAGCGCATCTTCAATCGAGCGTTCGGCACCCTGCAAGAAGCTTGGAAGACGGTGCTGGATATCGCGCCGCGTATGGAGGCGCTTGAGACGAATCCGCAATTTATGCAGATTGTCTCGCCGAACGAAACGATTGCGCTTATTTCGCTCAGCACGAAAATCGGGGATACGACAGGGATGATCAATTTATGTATTCCGCATGTGGTCATTGAGCCGATCATGTCCAAGCTGTCGGTTCACCACTGGTTCGTTTCCCAGAAGAAAAGCCGTGCCCCCGAGGAAGTGGAGGCGCTGGAAAAGCGGGTGCAAAAAGCTAAACTTCCGATTATTGCGGAGCTGGGCAACTCCACAATATCCGTTCACGAGTTTTTGAACTTGTCTGCCGGAGATGTCATCAAGCTGAACAAGCCGGTGGGGGACGGACTTGACATCAGAATCGGGGAGAAGCTGAAGTTCATCGGCGCTCCCGGTGAAGTCAATAACAAAATGGCTGTCAAGATTGTGGATGTGATCGCGGAAGGGGAGGACGAATATGACGAGTAAGGATTATTTATCGCAAGAAGAGATTGACGCGCTGCTGAAGCAGTCTTCGGATGAGAGCGCGCCTGCAACAGAAGCCGGCCAGCCGGACGTCAACGACTATTTGGACAGTCTGGAGCAGGATGCGTTAGGGGAGATTGGCAATATCACGTTCGGAAGCGCTGCTACTGCGCTCTCCACGCTGCTGGGCAAGAAGGTTGACATCACGACGCCCAGAGTGTCCGTCGTGGCCCATTCCGAGCTTGAGAACGAATTTCCGCAGCCGCACGTAGCCGTTCACGTGAATTATGTAGACGGCTTTGAAGGGATCAATCTGCTTGTCATTCGTACGGAGGATGCCAAGGTGATTGCCGACCTGATGCTGGGGGGAGACGGAACGAATACAGAGGGCGAGCTGAATGAAATTCATGTCAGCGCAGTCCAGGAAGCGATGAATCAGATGATGGGGTCGTCGGCCACATCCATGTCCACGATATTCAACCGATTCGTTAATATTTCGCCTCCCGGGATTGATGTGTTGAATTTCGCAGACCCGTCCGATGCGGAAACGATTCCGCATGAAGACGTTTATATTAAAGTATCGTTTCGCTTAATCATTGGCGATTTGATAGATTCCAACATCATGCAGCTGCTTCCCGTTTCCTTTGCCAAGGAAATGATCCAGTTGCTTATGGGGGGAGGCGATCCGGCGACGGAGGAACCTGCGGTTGAATCTTCAGCAGGCCAGGCAACGCCGACTGTTGCAGAAGCGCCGATGCAGCAAACACCGCCGCCAGCAGCGCCGCCGCAGCCGCCTTATCAGCAGCCGTATGAGCAGCCGGCCATGCCTCAAGCAGGGCAGCCAGCCCCATACCCGCCTGCCGGATACGGAAATATGCAGCAAGGCCGCAATGTGAATGTGCAGCCGGTGCAATATGCGAATTTCTCGGGCACTCCTTCCGTATACGCGGAGGATCCGAATCTGAACATGCTGCTCGACATCCCTCTGAAAGTGACAGTCGAGCTGGGGAGAACGAAACGGCAAGTAAAGGATATTTTGGAGCTTTCGCAAGGCTCGATCATCGAGCTGGACAAGCTGGCTGGCGAACCGGTTGATATCTTGGTGAACAACAAGCTTATCGCCAAAGGGGAAGTCGTTGTCATCGATGAGAATTTCGGCGTTCGCGTAACAGATATAATCAGCCAAGCGGATCGCATGCAAAAAATACAATAACACCATACACAGGAGGATAAACAGATTATGGCGAACAAAATTCTGGTTGTTGACGATGCAGCGTTCATGCGTATGATGATTAAAGATATTTTGACCAAGAATGGATATGAAGTTGTAGGCGAAGCCAGCGACGGAGCAGTAGCGATTGAGAAGTTCAAAGAATTGAAGCCCGATCTCGTAACGATGGACATAACGATGCCAGAGATGGACGGGATTACGGCGTTGAAAGAAATCAAGAAGATTGACAGCAACGCGAAAGTTATCATGTGCTCGGCGATGGGGCAGCAAGCGATGGTCATTGATGCGATTCAGGCTGGAGCAAAAGATTTTATTGTAAAGCCGTTCCAAGCCGACCGTGTCATCGAGGCTATCAAGAAGACGATGGGATAATGGAAGGGTTTGTGATTCGAAAGGAACGGTCAACATGAGTTCCTTTTCTTATTTCGTCAATTTCGTTTGGGTGCTGTTTGTCTTGTTGGTCATCATCGGTTGCATTGTGGTGCTGATCAAATTTTTATCGCAGAAGAACAGGGCGTGGCAATCGACGCAAGGCATGGATTTGCTGGCAGTCATTACAGTCGCGCCCGGAAAATCTGTGCAACTAATTGAAGTCGGCCACTCCCTCTATCTCATTGGCGTCGGAGAAGATATCCGGTTGATGCAGAAGATTGATAGTGTGGAAGAAATCGCGGCAATTAAAGCGAGGCTGATGTATGAGAAAGAACGGCAGCCCTTTCAGTTGTCGAATCTGTTGCGGCGTCGGTCTTCCCCAACAAGCGGGGAACAGCACGGCAGCCCATCTTCCCCGAACGCTTCCTTCGAGGAGCTGTTTGCGAAGCAGATGAGCCAAGTGTCGGACCGCAATCGCCGAATCGAGCAATTGCTGCAGGAGGATAGGCGCAATGATTAAGGGATTAGCCGTGCTCCCTGACATACCGGGCGTTGAACCGTCAAGCACGGTCACGATTATCCTGTTGATTACCGTACTCAGCCTGGCGCCCGCGATATTAGTGCTGATGACCAGCTTCACGAGGATTGTCATTGTCCTTGGGTTTGTGCGGACGGCGTTGGCTACGCAGGCGATGCCTCCAAACCAGGTCATCATCGGCTTGGCCATGTTCCTTACCTTCTTCGTGATGGCTCCTACATTCGGACAAATAAATGAAACGTCTTTTCAGCCGATGGTCCGAGGAGAGATTACCCAGCAGGAAGCTTTGGATCGAGCGGTCATACCGTTGAAGGATTTCATGGCGAAGCAAACCCGGCCTAAGGATCTGGAGCTGTTTTTGGATTACAGTCGGGCAGACAGGCCGGCCAATATTCAAGATATCCCGTTGACTGCGCTAATACCGGCATTCGCAATCAGCGAATTGAAAACAGCGTTCACGATGGGATTTGTCATTTTTATTCCGTTCCTGGTCATTGACATGGTTATTGCCAGCGTCCTGATGTCCATGGGGATGATGATGCTGCCTCCGGTGATGATTTCGCTGCCGTTCAAGATCCTGCTGTTCATTCTGGTAGATGGCTGGCATCTGGTTGTGAAGTCGCTGTTGCTTAGTTTTCAGACGTGACGGAGGGATAATCGATGAGTACGGATGAAGTCATTCATTTGGCTGGCGAAACGGTGTATGTCATTCTCAAGTTGAGCGTGCCGCTTATGCTGGTAGCGCTCATTGTCGGCCTGTTAGTGAGTATCTTCCAGGCGACGACTCAAATTCAGGAGCAAACCTTGGCGTTTATTCCGAAAATCCTGGCTGTACTGGTATCCGTCTTTATATTTGGACCTTGGATGGTCTCTACTATAGTGGATTTTACAGAGAATTTATTCGTTAATCTGTATAGATTCATAGGTTAGGTTGGTTGGAGAATGCAA
The DNA here is from genome assembly GCF_018403685.1 of Xylanibacillus composti. Lineage (NCBI taxonomy): Bacteria > Bacillati > Bacillota > Bacilli > Caryophanales > Paenibacillaceae > Xylanibacillus > Xylanibacillus composti. The sequence goes on along the minus strand of NZ_BOVK01000016.1, from coordinate 66,234 downwards.
CTGGGATTGATGGAGCAGGTTCTGCAGATTCTTCCTATTTTTTTGCTAGTACTCTGTCGAATCACGGCTTTTTTTGTCACGTCTCCCGTGTTTTCGATGCAGGGGGTGCCGGCTCCTTTCAAGATTGGGCTGGCGTTCTTCGTATCCTTGATCACCTTTATGGCGATGCCGTTTGAATCGTCGCCTCCATTCGATGCAGCTTATATGCTGCTTGTAGTCAAGGAAGTCCTTATCGGCTTGTTATATGGATTTACCGCTTATTTGTTTTTTACTGTCGTCCAAATCGCAGGCTCGTTGGTCGATACGCAGATGGGTCTCGGAATCGCGAACGTCATGGACCCGATGACAGGCGCTCAGAGCCCGATACTCGGCAACTTCAAGTTTTTTATCGCGATGCTGCTGTTTCTTGCATTGAACGGCCATCATTACTTGCTGAAGGGAATCATGGAGAGCTACAACTTTCTTCCGATCCTGTCCGATTCGTTATTTCTGACGATCGCAAATGGCAATCTGAGCACCTTCCTGGTGCAGGCGTTTGTTTCAGCCTTTTACCTGGCCTTTCAGCTGGTGGCGCCGATGATCGTTTCGCTGTTTCTAGTCGATGTAGCGCTGGGAATGCTGGCGAGAACTTCGCCGCAATTTAACATTTTTGTAATAGGGTTGCCTGTGAAAATCATGGTCGGGTTGTTTCTGTTATTTGTGATGGTGCCGGGAATGGGCTTTTTGTTTCAAGATTTGTTTGCCATTCTGTTCAGGCACTTGGATGAAATGATGCTGATGTTCCAACAGGGGACGGGCTAATTTCGCATGCGGGGGGCTATCCGTGGTAGAACATAGAAGGCTGAAGCTGGATTTGCAGCTGTTCGCCGGGGAGAAAACCGAAAAAGCGACACCTAAGAAAAAACTGGATGCCCGGAAAAAAGGACAGGTCGCGAAGAGCAACGAGATTCCTTCGGCCTTTATCATGCTGTTTGTTTTTTTGGCCTTCATGATGTTTTCCGGTTTTTTTCAAGGCCGCATGAACAATTTTTTTACTGTAGCCTATACCGATTATATGCAGCTCGAGATTACGACATCCAATGTCAGCATACTGTTCAGTCAGCTTGCTTTTCAAGGCACGATCATCTTGTTGCCGATTATGATTATCGCAGTAGTGACCGCTTTTCTCGGCAATTATATTCAGTTTGGTTTTCTTGTGTCGGGCGAGCCCTTGAAGATGAAGCTGAACAAGCTGAACCCGATTGAGGGAGCCAAAAAGATCTTCGCCATACGGGCATTGGTGGAGTTCGCCAAATCCGTGCTGAAGCTGATCGTCATTGGAGTCGTCGTTTCATTTACACTTTGGCTGGAACGCAGTACATTGCTTTCTTTAAGCTCCATGCCGCTCGAAAGCACGTTTGCGTATGCGGCCAGAATCACATTGTTGATCGGGCTGCAGATAGCTCTGCTGCTAGTCGTACTTTCGATCTTCGATTACATGTATCAAAAATACGAGCACGAAAAATCGCTTCGCATGTCGAAGCAGGATATCAAGGACGAGTTCAAAAAGATGGAAGGCGATCCGCTAATCAAAAGCAAGATTCGGGAAAAGCAGCGTCGCATGGCCATGCAGAGGATGATGCAGGAAGTACCGAATGCGGATGTAGTTATCACGAACCCGACGCATTACGCGGTTGCGCTGAAATACGACAGGGAAAAGATGGAGGCTCCTTTTGTCGTGGCAAAGGGACAAGATTACGTAGCTTTGAAGATTAAAGAAGCCGCACAAAGAAGCGGCGTCATAACAATGGAAAACAAGCCGCTTGCACGCGCGCTGTACGCTCAGGTGGAGATCGGCGAGCCGATACCGGACGATCTGTTCCAGGCGGTAGCGGAAGTGCTGGCCTACGTATACAAGGTGAAAGGAAATGCATAAGTCGATGGGAAGCAGGGAGGGGCGAATCGGTGAAAGTTAGAGATCTGTTAGTGTTGGTAGGCATTATTGGGATCGTCATGATGATGGTGGTTCCGGTGCCGATTCTGCTTCTGGACATTTTGCTCATCATCAACATTTCGCTTGCTCTGATCATTATTCTCGTTGCGATGAATATGACGGACGCACTGCAGTTCTCGATTTTTCCCGCGCTGCTGCTGATCACAACACTGTTCAGGTTGGCGCTTAACGTTTCGTCAACCCGAAATATATTGGCGCACGCTGAAGCCGGCACAGTTATTGAGACGTTCGGCACATTCGTGGCCGGCGGGGAAATCGTAATCGGTTTTATCGTGTTTCTCATTCTAGTAATTGTGCAGTTTATCGTCATTACGAAGGGCTCGGAGCGGGTTGCAGAGGTCGCGGCAAGATTTACGCTGGATGCCATGCCGGGCAAGCAAATGAGCATTGACGCAGACTTGAACGCAGGCTTGATCAATGAACAGCAAGCCAAGGAACGCCGGGAAAAGATTGAGCGGGAAGCGGATTTCTACGGCGCAATGGACGGTGCCAGCAAATTCGTAAAGGGCGATGCCATAGCCGCGATCATCATGCTGATTATTAACTTGTTGGGCGGATTCGTCGTCGGCATGGTCGTACATGGCATGTCCTTCGGCGAGTCGCTGAGCAGGTATTCCATTCTGACCATTGGCGATGGCTTGGTGAGCCAAATTCCGGCTTTGCTCATTTCCTCAGCTGCCGGTCTAATTGTGACGAGAGCGGCTTCAGAAGGAAACCTTGCACACGATCTGAGCTCTCAAATTTTTGTTAATCCAAAGCTGCTGTATATTGTTGCGGCTACTATTGCCGGGCTCGGCTTGTTTACCCCTATCGATTTCTTTACAACGTTGATTATTGCCGGAGTGCTGGCGTACGCTGCTTATCGCCTGCAAAAGACACTTGCGCAAAAGCAGTTCGAGGACGAGACGATGGAGGAGGAACAGGAAATCGAGGAAGTCCGAAGCCCGGAAAGCGTAGTCGGATTGCTCAAGGTCGATCCTATTGAATTTGAATTCGGATACGGCCTGATTCCCTTGGCGGATACGCAGCAGGGCGGGGATTTGCTGGACCGGATCATTATGATCCGCCGTCAATGCGCATTAGAGCTGGGGATTGTCGTCCCGGTTATCCGCATTCGCGATAATATTCAATTGCGGCCCAACGAGTATGTGATCAAAATTAAAGGAAATACCGTTGCGCGCGGCGAATTATTACTGAATCACTACTTGGCCATGAGTTCGGGAGTCGACGACGATTCTGTAACCGGCATTGAAACGACAGAGCCCGCCTTCGGCTTGCCTGCCATGTGGGTGGATGAGTCGAACAAGGAGCGGGCGGAGCTAGCGGGATATACGATTGTTGATCCGCCGTCTGTCGTAGCCACCCATTTGACAGAGATTATCAAACGTCACGCTCATGAACTGCTGGGACGCCAGGAAACGCAAGCGCTGGTCGACAATTTGAAGGAAAGCTACCCGGCTTTGGTCAACGAGCTGATTCCGAATCAGCTGTCGCTTGGCGAAGTGCAAAAAGTGCTCATGAAGCTGCTTAAGGAAAAAATTTCGATCCGCGATTTGGTCACGATATTTGAAACCATGGCCGATTATTCCAGTTATACGAAAGACCCCGACGTATTGACAGAATATGTGCGTCAAGCGCTGTCCCGCCAGATCACTCAGCAGTTCTCGGGCATGCAAAGTTCATTGAAAGTCATTACGGTAGGTCCTTCGCTGGAGAAGCGCATTGCGGAGTCGGTGCAGCAAACCGATCAGGGCTCGTACCTGGCCATGGACCCGACCATGTCGCAGCAAATTTACTCGCGGATGAATGAGCAGATCAACAAGCTGATGCAGATGGGCGAACAGCCAATTATCTTGGTGTCCCCTACAATCCGGATGTATTTGCGGCAGCTGACAGAGCGCGTCTTCCAGGATGTGCCCGTCTTGTCCTATAACGAGCTGGAACCCAGTATTGAAATTCAAAGCGTCGGGGTGGTTAATGTATGAGGGTCAAACGTTATGTCGTGGATACGATGCCGGATGCGCTTGGCCAAATTCGCAGCGAGCTCGGGAAGGAAGCGGTCATCCTCAATACGAAGGAAATTCGTTCCGGCGGTTTTCTCGGGTTGTTCGCCAAGCGGAAGATTGAAGTGATTGCCGCGGTGGACGAGTCCAAGAAACAGCCGGAGCGGAAGGCCTCTTCCCATTCACAGGGAGTCAGGGCTGCAGTGCCCAAGCACAACCCATATAAGGAACACAGTCTGGTAATGCAGCACGAGGCCGACCCAGTGCAGCATCCCCCAATCGCCCAGGCGGCGGTTGCTACGTTGGAGCCCCGGCAGGAGCCGGCGCAGTTCGGAAGAGCATCCGCTCCGCAGTTGAGCGCGGCCGATCAAGCGGTGCGTCCTGCCGCAGCGAGGAATGAGACGACAACCGATTCTCTGCTGGAGGAAATGCAGGTCATGAAAGGCTTGCTCGCCCAGCTGAGCCGGGATATGAATCGAAGCGGCGAGCCTGTATTGGCAGGCTGGGATGCGGTGCGTGAACGGCTGGAGGAGCAGGAATTCGATGGGCAGTGGATTCAGACGATGTGCGACGAATACCGTGTTCATCTGCAGGAGAACGGCTTGGAATCGAGTGAGGAGCAGGCAAGGTCTTGGACGCGCGCGTATTTGTTGAATTTTTTGGAGCAAGCGGACGTCAAGGGTATTCAAAGCGATACGAAGGTTGTGCAATTTGTAGGCCCGACCGGAGTAGGCAAGACGACTTCGATCGCCAAGCTCGCAGCCGAGCAGTCACTTAAGCTCCAGCGACGCGTCGGCTTTATCACTGCGGACACGTATCGAATTGCGGCAGTCGAACAGTTGAAGACTTACGCCACGATTCTGAACGTTCCTCTCGAGGTTGTCTTCTCGCCGCTCGAAGTGCGCAAGGCCTTCGAGCAGCTGAGAGAGTGCGATGTCATCTTCATGGATACGGCCGGGAGAAACTACCGCAATGAGCTGTTTGTCTCTGAGCTGAACAGCCTGCTCAATGCGCATCGTCCTTCCGAAACGTATTTGGTTATGAGCCTGACGACCAAGTTCAAGGATATGAAGGCGATCGCTGACAATTTCGCAAAATTTCATATTGATCGTCTGCTGTTGACGAAGATGGACGAGACCGATACATACGGCTCGGTCTTCAACTTGCTTCGCACTTATCCGGTATCGCTGTCCTATATGACCAATGGACAAAACGTGCCGGATGATATTATTCCATTCAACCCTTCGCAGATCGTAGACCTCGTATTGGGAGCTGGCAGCCATGAATGATCAAGCTCAGGGATTAAGGGACTTGGTACAGACGCGTGAAGCAGGCGTGCGCGAGACACGAGTCATCACGGTCACGAGCGGCAAAGGGGGCGTAGGCAAGTCCAACTTCACATTGAACTTCGCGATCGGTCTGCAAAAGCGCGGTTACAAGGTGCTTGTATTCGATGCAGATATTGGACTGGCGAACATTGATGTGTTGATGGGCGTGACCCCCAAGTACAATTTGTACCATCTGCTCAAGAGAGAAAAGACTATAAGTGAAATTATTTACAATGGCTATCATGGCCTTCAATTTATAGCAGGCGGCTCGGGATTTAATGATTTGATTCGCTTGTCGGACGATGAGGTTCAATACTTCTCCAAGGAAGTAGAGCAGTTGAACGGCCAGGTGGATTACATATTGTTCGACACCGGAGCCGGGTTGACGAAAGAAACAATGGCCTTCATATTGGCAGCGCAGGAAACGATCGTTGTTACCACTCCGGAGCCGACCTCGATAACGGATGCCTATGCCATCATCAAGATGGTTACCAATATGAACCATCGCATTGATTTCAAGCTGGTGGTGAACCGCTCCGGGGATGAGAGGGAAGGGAAGCAAACTGCTGAAAAAATCACGCTTGTCTCGCAGAAGTTTCTGAATTTGCCCATCTCCACGTTGGGCTATGTGACGGATGACGCGCTTGTGTCCAAATCGGTGAAACGCCAGATTCCCTTTACGATTGCGTATCCGAATTGCTCCGCTTCGCGCAGCATCGATGCTTTGGTCAGCCGCTATTTGCAGGAGGAGCTTCGCAGCCGAAAAGCCGTAGCCGAAGGACAAGGGGTGAAGGGCTTCCTCAGTCGAATGTTCCGGTTGGTGAAATAACAGTTACATTACTCCCTGCACCATGAACGTTACTACTTTGTTCAAGAGGAGGATGCCGATGGAAAAGCTTCAGGTATTGGTCGTGGATGATTCGGCTTTTATGCGGAAGATGATATCGGATTTGCTAAATGAGCATCCCCGGTTGACCGTTCAGGCTACGGCCCGAAACGGCAAGGAGGCTATCGAGAAGACGATGGCCCTGAAGCCGGATGTCATTACGTTGGATGTGGAAATGCCAGAGATGAACGGGCTTGAGGCGTTGAAGGCCATCATGAATGAAATGCCGACACCGGTTGTCATGTTAAGCAGCTTGACTGATGCGGGGGCAAAGGAAACGATCGAGGCGCTGCAGATTGGGGCAGTCGATTTTATTCAGAAGCCTTCCGGATCCATTTCGCTCGATCTGCACAAGGTGCGGGAATTGCTTCATGAGAAAGTAATAGCGGCGGCGACAACGCAGGTGAAGCGTCTCGCCAAGCCGTCCAAGCTGCCCAAGCCGTCCAAGCCGCCCTCAAGCTTGCCGCAGCAGGAGCCGGCAGGACGCAAGCCGGGTCTGCGCATGTCATTCTCGCATCTTGTAGCGATTGGGACTTCGACAGGCGGCCCGCGTGCCCTGCAGCAGCTCTTGACTGGCATACCCGAGAATTTTCCGGCACCGATCCTGATCGTTCAACATATGCCGCCCAAATTTACCCAATCGCTGGCACAGCGCTTGAATGCGGTGTGCAGGATAACGGTTGTGGAAGCCGAGGAGGGCATGCCATTATCAGCCGGAATGGCCTATATCGCACCGGGAGGCTGGCATATGGGGGTTCGGGAAAAGGGCGATAACCGTTATACGATCAGGCTTAACAAGGACTCTCCGCGATCCGGGCATCGCCCGTCCGTTGATGCCCTTTACGAATCACTGCTTCCTCTGCGTCAGCTTACGCTGCATGCCGTTCTTCTGACGGGAATGGGAAGCGACGGGGCGAGAGGCATGAAGGCCTTATTGGACGCAGGTGCGGCTACGACAATTGCCGAATCAGAGGAAACAAGCGTGATCTATGGCATGCCTCGATCTGCTGTTGAACTGAATGCGGCTACCTGCGTGCTTCCGTTGCATGACATTGCATCGAAGCTGGTACGCATTACCCAATAGACAACATGTTTGCAAACAAGCCTTGCTTGTATTCAGACTAGGAGGTGCAGGATCGTGGAAGTAAATCAATATTTAAGCATGTTTATTGACGAGTCCAAGGATCATCTTCAAGCGATGAACGACAACCTGCTTGCCCTGGAAAATGCGCCGGACGACATATCGATCGTTCAGCATATTTTTCGGTCGGCGCATACGCTCAAAGGCATGTCGGCTACGATGGGGTTCGAGGACTTGGCCCACCTGACGCATGAGATGGAGAATGTGCTGGATCTGCTGCGAAACCACAAGCTGACCATGGACGAGTTCATCTTTGACGTGCTGTTCAAAGGTTTGGACAGTCTGGAAGCGATGGTGTACGACATCATCGAAGGAGGAAGCGGCAAATCCGACGTTTCTGACCTGGTGAGAAACCTGCAGAGCATCGTGTCTGGCGACTACAAGTCGCAAAGCGGTCCGCAGGCGTCGGCCGCACCGGTGAAGAGCGAGGAAGCGTCCAGCTTTGATCTCGATGAATTTCAGATTTCCATACTGGAGCAGTCGATGGAGCAGGGGATGCTGGCTTATTCCATACAGGTAGGGATTCGCGAAGACTGCGTGCTAAAGGCAGCCCGGGCCTACATGGTATTTGAAGCGCTGGAGCAGAACGGCGAGGTCATCAAGTCGTCCCCTAGCGTACAAGATATCGAGAATGAGAAATTTGACCGGAGCTTTTCCGTCTACTATATTACAGGACTGGATCAGGAAGCGCTGACCGGATTGGTCGGCAATGTCTCCGAGATTGAGAGCGTACAGGCGACCCAATTGACTGCCGAGAGCTTGAAGCAGTTGCAGCAAAGCAAGCAGCAAAGGGAAGAGGAACAGAAATCTGTGCAAGCGGCAGCCGGGGATTCATCCGCGGCCGAGAGCAAGGCAGGGCGACAGGCGCAAGGCGCTCCAGCTGCGAAAGTGGCCAATCGTACGATTCGTGTCGATATTGAGCGGCTTGATGTATTGATGAATTTGTTCAGCGAACTGTTGATTGATCGCGTTCGCCTGGAATCGCTCGCGGAGGAGATCCGCAGAAATGAATTGACGGAAACGGTGGAGCACATGGCACGGGTCAGCTCCGATTTGCAGAATATCGTGCTTAAGCTGCGCATGGTTCCGGTAGAGTCCGTATTTAACCGCTTCCCGCGGATGATTCGGGATATTTCCAAAACATTGGAGAAAAAAGTGGAGCTGGAAATAACCGGCGCGGATACAGAGCTGGATCGCACCGTTATTGACGAGATTGGCGACCCGCTGGTGCACCTGCTGCGCAACTCCGTCGACCACGGTGTTGAACTGCCGAACGAGCGGGTGAGCAATGGGAAGCCGGAGACGGGAACGATTCACCTTCGCGCTTTTCATTCCGGCAATCATGTGTTTATTGAGATTGAGGATGACGGAAAGGGCATCGATCGCCATAAGGTGCTGAAGACGGCGATCAAGAACAATGTCGTTACCGAGCAGCAGGCGCAATCGATGGAGGATACGGAGGTTTACCAGCTTTTGTTCGCTTCGGGCTTCAGCACGGCGGACAAAATCTCCGATATTTCAGGACGCGGGGTCGGTCTGGACGTTGTCAAATCGAAAATTGAGCAGCTAGGCGGTCAAGTATCAGTCGAATCCAAGCTTGGTGTCGGCACCAAATTTTCCATTCAGCTGCCTCTTACGCTGTCCATCATATCAGCTATGCTGATTCGGGTCGGCGATGAGAAATATGCGGTCCCGCTTTCTTCCATCGTGGAGACTATGGCCATCGCTCCGGACAAGGTCCGCCGAGTTCACGGCAACCCGATGATCGATTATCGGGAAGGCGTGATTCCGCTCGTGTCGCTAAAGGAAGTGTTCGAATGTCCAGACTCCGCTGCGGACAAACCGGAAGATCTGAATCTCGTGATCGTACGCAAAGGAGACAAGGTCATTTCGCTTGAAGTGGACGAGTTCATCGGACAGCAGGAAATTGTGTTGAAATCGATCGGCAAGTATTTGACGAATTTGTTTGGCATATCCGGCGCTACCATTTTGGGAGACGGGCAAGTATCGCTGATTATTGATCCGAACGCTCTGTTCAAGTAAGCTTCCGTGTACAAGCTACACGATCCAATGCGAGGAGGTACATACCATGGGAGAAGAATTGAAGGTCATTGTATTTTCATTAGGGCAAGAGGAGTACGGCGTAGAGGTTGACAAAGTGCGGACAATTGAGCGAATGGTGCCGATGACACGCGTGCCCAAAACGCCCGATTTCGTGAAGGGCGTCATTAATCTAAGAGGTGTGGTCACCCCGGTAATCGATTTGCGGGGCCGATTCGGGATAGAAGAGGCGGCTTACACCGAGAGCACCCGCATTGTGATCGTGGCCTATGGAGAGTTGGAAGTCGGGATGATTGTAGATGCGGCCAACGATGTGCTGGATGTCAACACCGACAACATTGAAGATCCGCCAGAGGTTGTAGGCGGCATCAAGGCGAAATATTTGCGCGGCGTTGCGAAGGTGGGAGAAGATCGCCTGTTGATTCTCTTGAATTTGGAAGAGGTTCTGAACAAAAGCGAAATCATTCAGCTCGAGCAGCTGGAGGAGTAGCGCACGTGTTCGAACATTTGGCCGATTTTCAGATGGATGTATTGAAGGAAGTGGGCAATATCGGCGCAGGCAATGCGGCGACGGCATTGTCCAAGCTGCTGGACAAGCCGGTCGATATGCAGGTTCCGAAGGTCAACCTGCTGCCCTTCGAGGCGATTACGAATATTGTCGGCGGATCGGAACAAGTTGTGATTGCCATCTTCCTGCGCGTCGTCGGCGATGCGCCCGGCAATATGTTTTTCGTCATTCAGCCTGCCTCCGCGAAGAAACTGCTGGAGCGGATCGCCGGTCTGGAGATAGAGGAGGAAGAGGACCGCTTCTCGGAGATGGAGTATTCGGCTTTGCACGAAATCGGCAATATCCTTGCGGGTTCCTACTTGTCTTCCCTCGCCGACTTTACCAAACTGTCGCTTCAGCCAACTGTGCCCTCGTTGGCTGTCGATATGGCAGGCGCCATCCTGAGCTTTGGTTTGATGGAGTACGGGGCGATGGGAGACCGCGCGCTTCTTATTGATACGAAATTTTTGGAAGGGCAGGATGCTGTGGAAGGACATTTTTTCCTTATTCCAGATCCCGAATCATTCGGCAAAATGTTCGCTGCCTTGGGAGTACCTGTTGAATGACCAGTTTAAGTACAGTAAAAGTTGGCATGGCTGATTTGGGCGTATTAGTTGGGGCGGGCAGTCTGAAGACGACAGGACTCGGTTCTTGCGTCGGACTTACCTTGCATGATCCGGTCGCTCGTGTTTCCGGCATGGCGCACATTATGCTGCCGACTTCAAGCATTGCACGCGAGGGCAGCAATCTGAACAAAGCAAAGTATGCCGATACGGCAATTCCGGAATTGATTGATCGCATGCAGAAGTCAGGGGCGATGACGTCCCGCATGGTGGGCAAGATGGCCGGCGGCGCGCAGATGTTTGCTTTTGCCGCAACGAGCGAATCGATGCGCATCGGTCCGAGAAATGTTGAAAGCTGCAAAGCCATTTTGGCTGAGTACGGCATTCCCTTGAAGGGCGAAGACACGGGGGGCAATTACGGCAGAACCATTGAGTTATTGGGCGATACGGGGATTCTTATTATCCGTAGCGTGAATCAACACATAAAGGAATTGTAGGATATGCATGGAACGATAAGATGGAATTTTGCATTTGGCGGGGCAGGCGCGGTGCTGACATTGCTCATCTCCATGCCTCATAATGTCTGGTTTACAGCAATGACTCGAAGTGTATATGCATTTGTCATTTTCTTTCTGCTCACCTTTCTCATCCGGTGGTGGCTGGGGTTCATTGCAGCGGCAGCGAACGCCGCTGCCGCTGCAGATGGGGAAGCCCATTATTCCGGCGTAGGCAGACAGATTGACTTGCAGACGCCAGAGGAAGCGGAATTTCCTCCTGCTTCGCGGCAATCAGAAGGAGGAAGCGGGCAGAGTGAAGGGGAAGATCCGTTTCAGCCCTTAAATCCTCCCAAACTGGTGAGCAAGCCTGAGCAGACGCCAGCGGAAATGGCAAATGCGGTTCGACGTATGACAGAAGAGTAAGGACGGTGAAATCCCATGCCGCAGCAGGAAACGCGCCTCTCCCACCTTCCCGAATGGAAAGCATGGAAGGAAGAGGGCGATATCGATGCCAAGAAAATGTTGATCGAGCAGTATTTGCCGCTCGTAGACTATGTGGTGAATCGTTTGGCAGTTGGTCTTCCGCGTAATGTGTCACGGGACGATCTGTCGAGCCATGGTGTCATGGGTTTGATTGATGCGATAGAAAAATTCGATCCCGGCAGAGGTTTGCAATTCGAGACGTACGCCTCTTGGCGAATCCGGGGTTCTATTATAGACGGGCTGCGGCAGAACGATTGGGTGCCGCGCTCGGTGCGGGAAAAGGCCAAAAAACTGGAGGAAGCTTACCAGACTTTGGAGCAGACCTATTTGCGATCCGTAACGGATGCGGAGATTTGCGCTCATCTCGGCTTGAATGAGCAGGAATTGCAGCAAATGCTGCAGGATGTCTCGGTGACCACGATTTGCTCGCTGGAGGATCCCATCAAGGATGAGGAAGCCGAAACCCGCATTCAGCTATTGATTGACGATAAGGCAAAAAAGCCGGAAGACGCCGTACACCATGTTTTTTTAAGGGAGGAACTGGCCAAGGCCATCGACAAATTGACGGAGAAAGAACGTACGGTGGTCTCCCTACTCTATTACGAGGATTTGTCCTTAACCGAAATTGCAGAAGTAATGTCCTTGACGCCGTCGCGCATTTCACAACTCCACTCCAAAGCAATGATGCGGCTCAGGGGCACCTTAAATCGAGCCAAGACCTTATTGTTTCATGAACAATAAAGCTTGAGCAGGAGGTGGCGACATGGCAAACCCATATCCGATTGACCACTATGTGAGCATCGTGCTGGAAGAGGACAAACTGAAGGCTTACGTGCAGTTTACCAACATCGACGAGCAGTTCACCCTTACGAAGGAGGAGCTGCTGTCTGTGTTGAAAGCGCATCACATTGTGTATGGGATACGGCATGAGGCTCTGACCGAAATTGTAGAGAAGCTGCCTGAATACCTCTACAAGCGTACGCTCATTGCAGAAGGAGACCGTCCTCGCGACGGGGCAGACGGATGGATTCAGATGGCCGAGGGCGTCTATCACGAGGAGAAGGGCGGTCCCGGCAAACAGGAGGACGGAAAAGTCGACTTCAAGCAGGTGAGGCAAATTAACAATGTCCGGAAGGGGGAATTGATTGCAACGCGCGTGAGCGCCGAGGAAGGAAAAGCCGGAAGAAGCGTGACCGGCGAGGAATTGTTTGCGAAGAACGGCAAGGAAGCGTTTTTCAAAATGGGCAAAAATGTCGTAGCCGATGAAGAGAACAAGCGCCTGTTCGCTGTCATAGACGGAGTCGTCTCCAAAACGGATGGAGATAAAATCAATGTATTTCCGGTGTACGAGGTCAACGGCGATATCGATTATAGCGTCGGCAACATTGATTTCGTCGGCACCGTCGTGATCCGCGGCAACGTGCTTACCGGTTTTCGCGTCAAAGCATCTGGCGACATTCGCATCATCGGCGGAGTGGAAGGAGCGGAAATCGAAGCGGGAGGTTCCATTGAGGTGACAGCCGGGATCATGGGCCATAATAAAGGATATGTCCAGGCAGGCAAGTCGATCAAGTGCTCCTTCGTTCAGGATGCGAACTTGTCTGCAGCAGAAGATATCTTAGTATCGCAAAGCATTATGCATGCCCAGGTCAAGGCGGGAAAAAATGTGGTATGCCAGGGCAGCAAGGGCTTGATTGTGGGAGGCGTCGTCCAGGCAGGCGAAACCGTCAATGCCCGCACAATCGGCAATTCCACCTCCACGCCCACCGTCCTGGAGGTAGGGGTTCTGCCGGAGTTGCGAAACGAATTGCTGCAGCTTCGAAATGAAACGCGCGCCATTAAAGAGAATTTGGATAAGACGGAAAAGGCGCTCGGTCTGCTGGATACGATGGCTTTGCAGGGGCAGCTTTCTTCAGACAAGCTGGCCATGCGCATCAAGCTGAACAATACGAAGAAGCAGGCGCAGCTTGATTTGCAGGCTAAGAAGGAGCGCATGCTTGAAATCGAGCATTCTCTGGAGGATACGGAAAATGCGAAGGTCATTGTCACTGGCACGATCTTCAACGGATCGAAGGTTGTCATTGGCCGTTATACGCGATTTGTCAAGGAGACGTACTCGCGTGTTGTGTTTCGATTGTCGGAGGGCGACATTTCCATCGTCAATCTTTAGTGGTGAGCCGGTAATTCAGCAATATGCAAAGCGGGTGATAGGCAGTGAATTTCAAACCGATTGAACTGCAAATATCTATGCCGCGCACGACCGATGCCGGGCAACAGCAGCAGCAACTGTCGAACAAACCGGTCGCAGACCAAACGATGCTTGGCACTCAGGCGCAGCGGGAAGCGGAGAAGGACCGTACAAGAGCGGCACGGCCGGACGAAACGGCCGAGAGCAGGATACGCGATCAAAGCAAAGGAAGCGGTGGACAGGGAGACCATGCCAGAAAGGGCAAACAGCAATCCGAAGGGGATCCTGCGGGCAGCATGGAAGTGCCTGCACCGCATCCTTACAAAGGGCGTCGTTTGGACATCACGTTATGAACAGGCATCCAAACATCAAGTTTGGAAGAAATGAAGGTGGAATGGCATGGAGGCTTGGCATTATATTGTAGTACTAGGCTTGTTGTGCATCGTGTACGCCGCGCTGCTGCCCAGGCGCAGCAATGCGGAACAGACACAGGAGATCAGCAGGCAGCTTGAAGGATCGCTTGACGCATTCGCTGCTGAATTGGAAGACAGCAACAGCAAGCTGGTAGAAGCGATGACAGAAATCAAACGCACGCAAGATGCGCGCATGAACGAATTGCGGGAACGGTTGGCTTTGCAAGAACAGCGGACGATCGAAACAGAGCGGGAATTGAGGAAGGCGGAGGAACGTCTGGCAGAGGTGGAGCGACGCTTCCTGTCGATTTCAACGGCTCCGACTCTGCCCGCTGCTTCCGCTGACGAGACAAAGACAGGCGCTGCTTTCTCTGCGAGTCCGGCCGCGAAGGAAGGTCATTCCCCGATGCGGACCCGTTATGCAGAGCTGTTCGCCTTGTACGAAAGCGGAAAATCGATTGAGGCCATTGCGAAGAAGCTCGGGATGAATAAGGGCGAGGTGCAGTTGATTGTGACTTTGGCTGGTCAGGAGGAGCAGGCCGGTGTTCAAAAATAAATCATTGCTTGCAGGGCTTGGTATCGGGCTCATTGTCGGCACGCTTCTGCTGCAGACGATGACCGTTGCGGAGAGGCTGGAAAACCGGGAACCGGAACCGCAAATGTTGGATGAGGAGCAGCTTGAGCAAGCGGCGGATCGTCTGGGATTCTCTTTGGTTGTGAAGGATGCGGTCTATTATTCGGAGGACCAGCTTGCGGCGCGTGTGGAAGAAGCCCGCCAGGAAGCGATCGCGCAAGCGGAGCAGACCGTCGTGGAAAGAAAGTCATTCGTCATTGTCGCGGGCACGCGTCCGGCCAACGTGGCAGACATGCTGCTGACGCTGGGCCTGATCGAGGACAAGAATCAGTTTTTGAACGAGCTCAGGGAGCGCCGTTTAACGACTAATATCTTAAGCGGCTTGTATACGTTCGAAGGCAAGCCGGATCTCGATGAAATCATTCGGGAAATTACGCACGATTCCTAAACGTCGGACCCTTAGGGTACGGCGTTTTTTTCGATAAGTCTCAGGCTTTGTTTTTCGTTCATGCATCAGGGTTATATCGCCCAGTTGCAAGCATGGTGGACTTATGGTATATTAATTAGCGGTGTAAACACACACGCCCATCAATCCCGGCGATGGTGCTTCCTCTCGGACGGAAGTTTCGCCTTTGGGAGATGCGAGGGGCGGAGGAAAACAAAAACCAAATTAAAGGAGGTGTGTGAAGATGGCAGTCATCTCCATGAAACAGCTTCTCGAAGCTGGGGTACACTTCGGGCATCAGACCCGTCGCTGGAATCCGAAAATGGACAAATACATCTTCACCGAACGTAACGGGATTTACATTATTGACCTGCAGAAAACCGTTAAGAAAGTAGACGAAGCATACAACTTCGTGAAATCGGTCGCCGAGAACAACGGCACGATCATGTTCGTAGGAACGAAGAAGCAGGCGCAGGATTCTGTAGCAGAGGAAGCAGAACGCTGCGGCATGTTCTATATCAACCAGCGCTGGCTGGGCGGTACGCTTACGAACTTCGAGACGATCCGCAAACGGATCAACCGCTTGAAAGAGCTGGAGCGTTGGGCAGAAGACGGCACTTTCGATGTGCTTCCGAAGAAGGAAGTTATTCTGCTGAACAAGGAAAAAGCCCGTCTGGAGAAATTCCTTGGCGGCATCAAAGGCATGGAACGCTTGCCGGATGCGCTGTTCGTTATTGATCCGCGGAAAGAACGCATTGCCGTGGCAGAAGCGCGCAAGTTGGGCATTCCGATTGTAGGGATTGTAGATACCAACTGTGATCCGGACGAGATCGATTATGTAATCCCAGGCAACGACGACGCAATTCGCGCTGTCAAGCTGCTGACTTCCAAAATGGCGGACGCTGTTGTGGAAGCTCATCAAGGAGAACAAACTACAGCTTAATCGGTGACAAAGGTGAAAGGGTGGTCGGCAGGTTAATTAACCTATCACCACCCTTTTTTTACCGGGTTGTGCGAAAAAAAGATCTTGATAACCTTGAAGGAGGAAACGATACTCATGGCAGTAACTGCTCAGATGGTGAAAGAATTGCGCGAGAAGACTGGCGCCGGCATGCTGGATTGCAAAAAAGCGCTTGAAGAAGCAAATGGAGACCTTACAAAGGCATCGGAGATTCTTCGCGAGAAAGGCTTGGCTGCAGCAGCCAGCAAGGCTGGACGTGCAGCGACAGAAGGCGTGGTTGAATCTTACATACATGCGGGCGGCAGAATCGGCGTGTTGGTAGAAGTAAACTGCGAAACGGACTTTGTTGCCAAGACGGATCAATTCAAGGAATTTGTTCGCGATGTAGCGATGCAGATTGCAGCGGCAAGCCCGCGCTATGTACGCAAGGAAGACGTTCCGCAAGAGGATCTCGACAAAGAGCGTGAAATTCTTCGTGCGCAAGCCTTGAATGAAGGCAAACCGGAGAAGATTGTCGAGAAGATGGTGGAAGGACGTCTCGGCAAATATTACGAGGAGTACTGCTTGCTGGAGCAATCCTACATCAAGGACCCGGACAAAACAATCGCTCAGCTGGTGAACGAAAAAATCAGCACAATCGGGGAAAACATCTCGATCCGTCGGTTTGTTCGCTTCGAGCTTGGAGAAGGCCTGGAAAAGAAAGAAGACAACTTTGTTGAAGAGGTTATGGCGCAAGCGAAAAGATAAAATACAGGCTAAGAACGAGGCGCAGCCTTGCGCCTCTTTTTTCGGAACACCGACCGTGTTCCTTCTTTTTTAAACGGAGAAGGCCGATTGTTGGGTGTTGCGCGGCCTTCGCGCCCTCGCGCATCGGGATTGTCCTGGCCTTGCGGGATACCATGTGCGCGGGAGCCGAAAGCAATGAATACGAGACATGGAGGTAGGGAATTTGGAACAGCCGAAATACAAACGCATTGTGCTGAAATTAAGCGGGGAAGCGTTAGCGGGAAATCTCGGCTACGGCATCGAAGCGGATACCATACATTCTATCGCCGGGCAAGTGAAGGAAGTCCATGCGCTTGGCATAGAGGTGGCCATAGTGGTAGGCGGCGGAAACATCTGGAGAGGCATAGCGGGCAGCTCGCAAGGCATTGACCGTGCAACAGCAGACTATATGGGAATGTTGGCAACGGTTATGAACTCGCTGGCTTTGCAGGATGCCTTGGAAAATATGGATGTCCCTACACGTGTGCAAACTTCCATCGAGATGCAGCAAGTGGCCGAGCCTTACATACGCAGACGGGCGATCCGCCATCTCGAGAAGGGACGAGTGGTGATCTTCGCTGCAGGCACAGGCAATCCGTTCTTTTCGACGGATACGACGGCAGCTTTGCGAGCAGCGGAAATCGAAGCAGAGGTCATTCTGATGGCCAAAAACAAAGTGGATGGCGTCTACACGGCCGATCCGTTCAAAGATCCGGAAGCGAAGAAGTTTGATACGCTTACCTATATGGACGTATTGAACCAAAACCTTGGCGTCATGGATGCAACTGCTTCCTCGCTGTGCAAGGATAATCATATTCCATTAATTGTATTCTCCATAACGGAAAAAGGTAACATTAAGCGCGTCGTCCTTGGCGAAACGATCGGAACGCTGATTGCTGACGCCTGATACGATCAAATTTTATACGCAGGGAGTGAATGTAATATGCCACAAGCGATCAAGAAAAATGCGGAAGAACGGATGGATAAAGCGATTCAGGCTTTGAAGAGAGAGTTGACTTCATTGCGTGCCGGACGGGCAACACCTGCGTTGCTGGACCGCATCCAGGTGGACTACTACGGTACGCAGACGCCTTTGAACCAGGTGGGCAGCATTACGACGCCGGACGCTCGCACGCTGATGATTCAGCCGTGGGATAAGTCTTCGCTAGGGGATATTGAGAAGGCGATTATGAAGTCTGATCTCGGGTTGACGCCAACGAACGACGGCTCTGTCATTCGCCTTACGATACCGGCACTGACGGAAGAACGTCGTGCGGAGCTCGTCAAGCTGACCCGCAAATACGGCGAGGAAGCAAAGGTAGCGATCCGCAACATTCGCCGTGACGCCAACGATGATATCAAAAAGCTGGAGAAAAGCGAGATTTCGGAAGACGAGTCCCGCCGCCACCAGGACGATGTTCAGAAGCTGACAGATAAATACACGGCAGAAGTGGATAAAGTGCTCGCTGCCAAGGAAAAGGAAATTTTGGAAGTATAATGCTTGTTCGATAAATCCCCTGCTGTTAGCGGGGGTTTATGCTTTGCTATCATCCGAAAGATGGGGGACGCGGGATGATCAAACGTCTGTTTCAATCAAAAGGGAGACCGGACGCAAAGGAACCGGCAGGCACATCCGTCGAGGCGGAGGGTGTACCGAAGCACGTGGCGATCATCATGGATGGCAACGGCCGTTGGGCCAGAGAGCACGGCCTGCCTCGGGTGGCAGGCCACCATACCGGCATGAACAACGTCCGGGAGATAACGATGGCTGCGGATCGTCTGGGTGTCAAGGTATTGACGTTATATGCGTTCTCCACGGAAAACTGGAAGCGCCCGAAGGATGAAGTCGACTACTTGATGAGCCTGCCGCAAGAATTTTTCCCAAAGATGATCGGGGAGCTTGAGGAGAAAAATGTGCAGGTGCGCATGATGGGCCATCGCGAGCTGCTGCCGGAGCAAACGCTGCAAACAGTGGAAGAAGCAGTCAAGCGTACGGAAAGCAATACAGGGCTTGTTCTAAACTTCGCCTTCAACTACGGCGGCCGCAAGGAGATCTTGCACAGTGTGCAGCGGCTGATGGAGGAAGCGGCATCAGGCGCTGTGCGTGCGGACCAGCTGGATGAAAGCTTGTTTCGCCAATATTTGCTCAGCGGCGATTTGCCGGACCCGGATTTGCTTATTCGCACAAGCGGCGAAATTCGCTTGAGCAATTTCATGCTGTGGCAGCTCGCTTATGCCGAGCTCTGGTTTACGGATGTATTTTGGCCTGACTTTACGGAAGAGCATTTTCAACGTGCCATACACGATTATCAGAAGCGCGTTCGGAGATACGGCGGATTGTAGAGTCAGCCGGAGACAGGGGGAATGGTCATGAAACAGCGATTTGTTACGGGAATACCGGCAGCTGTCGGCTTCCTGGCCGTGCTAGTGTTGGGAAACCTGTGGTTTGCCCTGTTAATGGCTGGGCTCTCCTTGATCGGGTATTATGAATTTTTGACAATCAATCGCATTCGTCGCTTCGGTCCTACCGCAATTACAGGCTTTGTCGGCATGTCGGTCATTATCCTGCAAGGGTTTCCGTTTGCCTTTCTGCCGAGCTATGACTGGATTGCGGTCGTATGGATTCTGCTTGCGGTTATGCTGTTCATTACCGTTGCAACGAAAAATCGCGAAACGATTGATCACGCCGCCTTGGGATTCCTTGGCGTGTTGTACATAGGCTTCGGATTTCATTATATGATGGTGACCCGATTGGAATATGGATTGGCGTTGACGATTCTCGTCTTTGGATGCGTATGGCTGTCTGACATTGGCGCTTATTTCGCTGGACGCGCCTTCGGCCGTACGAAATTGTGGCCGTCCATCAGCCCGAACAAGACGATAGAAGGAGCCATTGGCGGCATGGCGATGGCGATAGTGTTCGCTGTTTGCTGGTCGCTGGCGAGACCGGATGATCTTGCGCCGAGTACAGCGCTGCTGCTTGGCTTGGCAGCTGCGATAGCAGGGCAGAGCGGAGATTTAATCGAATCCGCCCTGAAACGGGTGCGTGATGTGAAGGACTCCGGCACGCTGCTGCCGGGGCATGGCGGGGTGCTGGATCGCGTGGACAGCTGGCTGCTTGTGTTCCCAATTGTCCATGTGCTGCAAATCCTTCCCGCCGTATAGCCGCAGCAGATGAAGGAAGGAGAGAGCATGCAGCATGAGTCGTCTAGTTATACTTGGATCTACCGGTTCCATCGGGACCCAGACACTGGATGTGGTGCGTCAGCATCCCGAGCTCTTCCAGATTGAGGCGCTTGCAGCCGGACACAATACAGAACGGTTGGCGGAGCAGATAGAGGAGTTCTGTCCCAAGCGGGTAGTTGTCGCGGATAAGGCCGCCGCAGACCGGCTGCGCTCTGAAGTGCGTCAGCCTGTGCAGGTTTCCTATGGGGAAGAGGCGCTGTTGGAAGCAGCGGCAGGAGGAGATGCCGACTATGTCGTAAGCGCCATGGTAGGCAGCATCGGCTTGAAGCCGACGCTGGCCGCTATCGAGGCTGGCCGCACCATTGGCCTGGCCAACAAGGAAACGCTGGTAACGGCAGGCCATATCGTAACCGAAAGGCTGCGCGCTTGCGGCGTGACGATGCTGCCAATCGATAGCGAGCACTCGGCCATCTATCAATGCTTGCAAGGGGAAGCGCGCAGCAGCGTTGCGGCGATTACGCTGACAGCTTCCGGCGGCTCCTTCCGTGACCGTACGAGGGATGAGCTGAAGGGTGTCACGGTAGAGGAAGCGCTGAATCATCCGAATTGGTCAATGGGGGCGAAAATTACGATCGATTCTGCGACTATGGTCAATAAGGGGCTTGAAGTCATCGAGGCCCATTGGTTGTTTCAGATGCCTTACGAGCAAATCAAGGTATTGATTCATCCGGAGAGCATCATACACTCCTTCGTGCAATTTGCGGATACGAGTGTCATTGCGCAGCTTGGCTTGCCGGATATGCGTGTGCCGATCCAATATGCGCTCAGTTATCCGGACCGCTTGCCGCTGGCCGCGGAGCAATTGGACTTGGCCGCACTGGGCAAGCTTCAGTTCAAAGAGATGGACTTCGCCCGCTTCCCTTGTCTGCGGATGGCCTATGAGAGCGGACGTGCGGGCGGCAGCATGCCGACTGTGTTCAATGCCGCGAACGAAGCGGCGGTGGCGCGGTTTTTGCGCGGAGAAATCGAGTTTTTGCACATTGAAACCATTATCGAACAAGTGCTGGCGAAGCATCAGCCGCAAGCTGAACCCGGGCTGGAAGCGATACTGGAAATTGATGCCTGGGCGAGAAGGCAGGCGGAAGCCGTCTCTTTTTGACATTCACTCATGAACAAGCCGGTTTGCTTGTATAATAGTAGGGGTCCATGTTAAGCTATTATCATCGATTTTTTGCGCAAAGGAAGTGACAGCTTGACGGCTGAAGGCATTTTGTTGACTGTGGTGATGTTTTTCCTGCTCGTCGGCATCCACGAATTCGGGCATTTCTACTTTGCCAAGCGGGCGGGCATTCTGGTTCGGGAATTTGCGATTGGCTTCGGTCCGAAGGTGTTCAGCTACAAGCGCAAGGAAACCCGGTATACGCTGCGCTTGCTGCCGATTGGCGGCTTTGTTCGCATGGCAGGCGAAGATCCGGAAATTGTGCAGATTAATCCGGGACATAGAGTGGCTGTCCGCATTGAAGACGGAAAGGTAACCCGCTTCTATACGGACGGCGTGGAAGGAAGGGCGGATTGTCTGGTCGGTACGGTCGAGCGAATCGACCTGGAGAAAGAGCTGGTTATGGAATGGGAGGTTGACGGCGAGCGCCAGATATGGCCGGTGCATGAGCAGGCCTCGATTGTCTCGAAGGGCATGGACATGCAGATTGCGCCGCTTGATCGCCAATTCGGCGGAAAAACCGTCGGTCAGCGCTCGATGGCGATCTTCGCCGGACCGATGATGAACTTTGTGCTTGCGTTCATCCTCTTTCTCACCGTCGTTTATATGACAGGCATTCCGAACGGGGAACCCACCACAACGGAAGTTATGAGCGTGGAGCAAAATTCGCCTGCGGATCGCGGGGGACTCGTCCAAGGAGATGTTATTGTAAGCGTCAATGGCGAAGAAATCGGCATCGACCGGGAACGGCTGATCAATCTGATCGAGCAAAATCCCGAGCAGACGATGGAATGGACGGTCTCGCGTGACGGGGAGAGCGTGACGCTGCAGGTGACACCCGCCAATGAAGGCGGCGTGGGCAAGGTTGGCATCGGCATTGGCTCGAATGTACCGACCCGAACGCCGAACGTATGGGAAGCGCTGGAGCGCTCAGCTGTCATTATGAAGGATTCGACCGTTGTCATATTCGATGGGCTGAAGCAGCTCGTCACGCTGCAATTGAAGCTGGATGACCTCGGCGGGCCTGTGCGCATTACGGAAGTAACGGGCGATGCGGTCAGCAGAGGCATGGACGTCTACGTATTCTGGGCCGGCATGCTCAGCTTATATTTGGGGATTTTCAATCTGCTTCCTTTTCCTGCGCTGGACGGCAGCCGGCTGCTGTTTCTCGGGCTGGAGGCGGTCAGGGGCAGGCCGGTCGACCCGAATCGCGAAAGCATGGTGCACTTCATCGGTTTCGCTTTGCTTATGCTGCTGATGATCGCGGTCACGTATAACGATATTTTGCGGTTGTTCCGCAGTTAATCACCGTTTGCATCGGGCTTGTTGCGCTAGCGGAGCGCTGCCGATGCTTTGGAGGAGATAGGTTATGTCGAAGGATAAGCAATTCGTCAAGGAGATTACGCCGCAGGGAGAGGACTTCTCCCGCTGGTACATAGATGTGATCAAGAAGGCCGATCTGATGGATTACTCGCCAGTGCGCGGCTGTATCGTATTCAAGCCTGAAGGCTATGAGATCTGGGAGCTGATGCAGCGCGAGCTGGATGCGAAGTTCAAGGAAACCGGCCATCGCAATGCCTATTTTCCGCTGTTCATACCGGAAAGCTTCTTCCAGAAGGAGAAGGAGCACGTCGAAGGCTTTAATCCAGAGCTTCCCTGGGTAACGGAGGCGGCCGGCGAAAAGCTGGAAGAGCGGCTGGCGATTCGTCCGACGTCCGAGACAATGATCGGTCATATGTATGCCAAGTGGATTCAGTCGTATAGGGATCTGCCGCTGCTGGTCAACCAGTGGGCGAACGTGGTCCGTTGGGAGAAACGTACGCTGCCTTTCCTGCGCACGAGCGAGTTTCTCTGGCAGGAAGGCCATACCGCTCACGAGACGGAAGAAGAAGCGCGGGAAGAGACAATGCGCATGCTGGACATCTACCGGGCGTTCGTCGAGGATTTCCTGAGCATTCCAGTTATCGTCGGCCAGAAGACGCCTTCCGAGAAGTTTGCCGGCGCCCGCGATACGTATTCAATCGAGGCGATGATGAAGGATGGCCGCGCTGTGCAGGCAGGCACCTCGCATTATATGGGCACGAACTTTGCAGAAGCGTTCGACATCAAGTTTCTGGACCGCGACAACCAGCTGCAGTTCGCCCATACAACGTCATGGGGCGTCAGCACCCGGCTGATCGGGGCGCTCATTATGGTGCATGGCGATGACCGGGGCTTGAATCTGCCGCCGAAGGTGGCGCCGACCCAACTGATCATGATTCCGATTGGCCCGGCGAAAACAAGAGAACAGGTTGTGGCCAAAGCGGACGAGCTGTATGCCGAGTTGAAGGCAGCAGGCATTCGGGTGCGGATAGACGACCGTACGGATCAAAGTCCGGGTTGGAAATTCAATGAGTATGAAATGCGCGGTGTGCCGCTTCGTCTGGAAATCGGTCCGCGCGACATGGAGAACGGACAAGTTGTGCTAGTCTCCCGCCATTCCGGTGAGAAGCGGATTGTCCAGCAGGACAGGCTGATCGAGGAAGTCCGGACGATGCTGGACGACATCCAGAAGCAGATGTACGAAGATGCCAAGTCCTTCATGCAGGACAACTTCAAGTCGGTGGACACTTTGGACGAGATGCGCGGCATGATGGAACAAAAGCGCGGATTCGTGCTGGCTGGCTGGTGCGGTTCGGATGCCTGCGAGCATACGGTGAAGGAAGAGACTGGGGCAACGAGCCGCAACATCCCGTTTGAAGTAAGCGAGCATAAGAGTCAGTGCCTCGTTTGCGAAGAGAATGCGAAGCATACGGTCGTATTCGCTCGCGCTTATTAAGCAGGAGAATGTCGATTTATATAGAAGTATGTAACCCACGAAAGTAAGAATAGCTTCGGAACGATATTGGTGGAACGAATAGTATGTGAGGCATAGGCAAGAGTGTG
This sequence comes from Xylanibacillus composti, assembly GCF_018403685.1. NCBI lineage: Bacteria > Bacillati > Bacillota > Bacilli > Caryophanales > Paenibacillaceae > Xylanibacillus > Xylanibacillus composti. The sequence continues at coordinate 42,056 of NZ_BOVK01000016.1, read as the reverse complement.
AAATGATTCTGGGGAAGCGGAGCGTCAGAATACCCACGAAAGTGATGCGCATCTTTGAAGCGGATGCAGGTACTTTCGCGGGGCCCGAAAAGACCATGTTTCCGGATTTCAACCCATATGATTCATCTAGGAAATCTGGAAACAACTGCGATCGGAAGAACATTTCACACGGCTGCCAATGGCTGCCTCGCCTTACTTTCAATTGTTCCGGCTCTATCATCCGATTCTTTCGCGGGGGCCGAAGGAAACGTTAGGGGCGAACCCCGTGTGCAAGCACGAGTGCGGTTCGCCCTTGCTATTTCGGTCCTTGGGAGAGGACAAAGAGAATCCAACAGTTTGGGGGACTTTGCTATGGACCGATCATCCGGAAAGCGCGAACGGTTCGAGCAATTGCTCGATCAAGTGCAGCTGTCGGCTGAGATGAAGATGAGCTACTTCCAGGAAGCCCGTCTGGAACGCGTCGAGGTCAGCCGGAAAAATCGATCCTGGACGTTTATATTCCAACTTCCGGGTCTTATACCCGCCGATGTGCTGATGGAATTCGACCAGAGGCTGAAGGATCGTTTTTCGCCGGTTGCTGCGGTAGATTGGCAAATCGCTTTTGCTGCGCACGTCGATGACCGCACCTTGATAGAAGAGTACTGGCCGATGTTTCTTCAGTGGCTGCAGCGTGAAGTAGTCAGTGTCAACGGCTGGATGACGAAGGCCAAGCTGGAAGTGAAAGGCGCAGTCATTCATCTGCAGATGCTGAACGAGACTGGCATTGAGATGGCTAGAAAAAAGCAGGTAGACATCTTGGTGAAACAGTACTTTGCCCAATATTTCGGCCGCAAAGTAACGGTCGTCTTCGAGCTGAATGATGCCGGTCGAGAAGAGTTCGACAAGCATGCGCAGAAAATCGTGGAAGAGGACCGGGCCTACGTCGAACAAGCGCTCGTGGCAACCGAGCCCGAGCCGGAAGATTCGGGTGATCCGGACGCCAAGCTCTCCTTCGGCTATGAGATCAAAGACCCTGCCGTGCCGATTGCCCAAATCCGCGACGAGGAGAAGAAGGCAGTGATTCAGGGAACTGTCTTCCAGCTGGACCGCAAGGAATTGCGGAATGGCAGCACGCTGTTTACCTTTTACTTGACCGATTTCACGGATTCGCTCGCTTGCAAGGTGTTCGCCAAGAGCAAGGAAGATGTGAAGGTGCTGTCCAAGCTGGCGAACGGCATGTGGGTGAAGGCGAAGGGGAAGGTGGAGTACGACCGCTTCCAGAATCCGCCGGAGCTCGGCATGATCCCGAATGATCTGCAAGAGATGATGGCGCCGCCGGAACGGAAAGATGAGGCAGAAGAAAAGCGCGTCGAGCTGCATCTGCATACGAACATGAGCACGATGGATGCCATTACGCCGATCGGCGAGTACGTTAAGCAGGCGAAGAAATGGGGACACAAGGCGATTGCCGTGACCGATCACGGCGGCGTGCAGTCGTTCCCGGAAGCGTACAAAGCTCAAAAAAAGCATGACATCAAAGTGATATATGGCGTCGAGGCGAACGTCGTGAATGACGCCGTGCCGATTGTAACCCGGCCTCGTCCGCAATCGCTGGAGGAAGCCGTATATGTTGTCTTCGATATTGAGACGACAGGGCTCTCGGTTACGGCGAACAAGATTATCGAGGTGGCCGGCGTAAAGATGCAGGGGGGCCAGGAGATCGAGCGGTTCGAGTCGTTCGTCAATCCGCATGAGAGCATCCCTTATCATATCTCGCAGTTGACCAATATTACCGATGATATGGTGCGGGACGCGCCTGAATTGAAGCCGGTGATGGAAAAGTTCGTCGCCTTTTGCGGCGATGCGGTGCTGGTAGCCCACAACGCCAATTTCGATATGGGCTTTATTCAGGAAAATTTGAAGCGGCTCGGCATGCCGCTGCTGGAGAATCCCGTGCTGGATACGCTGGAGCTGGCGCGGATGCTGTATCCGACCTTGAAAAATCACCGATTGAATACGCTGGCGGACAAGTGCAAGGTGAATCTGGAGAATCACCACCGTGCGGTAGACGATTCGGTTGCGCTTGGACTGATCCTCGTGCAGATGCTCAAGGACGCCGCCGAGGAAGGCTTTGCCGATCTCGCCCGCCTGAACGACCGGGTCGGACGGAATTGGCGCAACACCCGTCCGTTCCACTGCACGATCTATGCGTCCAATCAAACAGGCAAGAAAAATTTGTTCAAGCTTGTGTCGCTGTCGCATACTGAATACTTTCACAGGGTGCCCTGCATACCGAAGAGCAAGCTGGTAGAGCTGCGAGACGGCTTGCTGATCGCTTCCGGGTGCGAGAAGGGCGAATTTTTCGAGACAGTGCTGAACAAATCCGAGGAAGAAGCAGAAGAAATCGCGCAATTCTACGATGTGCTGGAAATTCAGCCTGCGGGCAACAATGCGCATCTGGTAGAAAAAGGCCTTGTCGGCAGCATGGCGCATCTGGAAGAAGCCAATCGCAAAGTGTGCGCGATCGGAGAGCGGCTGGGCAAGCCCGTTGTGGCGACAGGCAATGTCCATTACTTGCATCCGCGCGACAAGATATGCCGCGACATTACGATACACGGCATTACCGGCTTCAGCCCGCTGAAGGATATCCAGAAGCCGGATGTGCATTTCCGCACGACACAAGAGATGCTGCATGAATTCCGCCATCTGGGCGAGGACAAAGCATACGAAGTTGTCGTACGGAATACGAACGCGTTCGCCGATCAGATTGAAGTGATCGAAATGTTCCCGAGCACGCCGTTCTTCCCGGTGATCGAGGGAGCGGATGAGGAGATGCGCGAGACTTGCTACCGCACAGCGCGCGAGCTGTATGGCGACCCGATACCGGAGGTGGTCACCGATCGATTGGAGCGCGAGCTGGTGCCGATTACGAAAGCCGGCTTTGCCGCGCTGTATCTGATTTCCCAGCGGCTGGTCAAAAAATCGAACGAGGACGGTTATCTGGTTGGATCGCGGGGCTCCGTCGGTTCATCCGTTGTTGCGATGATGCTGGGCATCTCCGAGGTCAACCCGCTGCCGCCTCATTACTTGTGCCGCTCCTGCCAGCATTCCGAGTGGTTCACCGACGGCAGCATCCCGAGCGGCTTCGACCTGCCGAACAAGGAATGCCCGAAATGCGGCGCTGAGATGAGGGGCGACGGCCAGGACATCCCGTTCGAGACGTTCCTTGGCTTCAAGGGGGACAAGGTGCCGGATATTGACTTGAACTTTTCCGGCGAATACCAGCCGCATGCGCATAACTATACGAAGGTGCTCTTCGGCGAGAAGAACGTGTTCCGTGCCGGTACGATCGGAACAGTTGCCGAAAAAACGGCTTACGGGTACGTGAAAAAGTATGAAGAGGACAAGGGGCAATCGTGGCGTACGGCCGAGGTGCTGCGACTGGCAGGGGGATGCACCGGCGTCAAGCGCAGCACCGGCCAGCATCCCGGCGGCATCGTCGTAGTCCCGGATTATATTGAGGTGGAGGATATTACGCCTGTGCAGTATCCGGCGGACGATACGAGCGCGGATTGGAAGACGACGCACTTCGATTATCACGCCTTCGACGCCAATCTGTTGAAGCTCGATATTCTTGGGCACGATGACCCGACCATGATGCGGATGCTCCAGGACTTGACCGGAGTCGATCCGACGACGATCCCGATGAACGATCCCAAGGTGATGAGCTTGTTCAACTCGACCGATGCCCTTGGGGTTACGCCGGAACAAATTCGCACGCCGGTCGCAACTTACGGCATTCCCGAGATGGGGACGAAGTTCGTGCGCCAGATGCTGGAGGAGACGCAGCCTTCGACGTTCGCCGACTTGCTGCAAATCTCCGGTCTCTCGCACGGGACGGGCGTCTGGCTTGGCAACGCGCAGGAGCTGATCAAGAACGGCACCTGCACGATCAAGACCGTTATCGGCTGCCGGGACGACATTATGCTGTATCTGATATACAAAGCGGGGCTTGAAGCGGGACTAGCCTTCCAAATTACGGAGAGTGTGCGCAAGGGCAAGGGCTTGAAGGACGAATGGATTGAGATCATGAAGGAGCATAAGGTGCCGAAGTGGTATATCGACTCTTGCCTGCGCATCGAATACATGTTCCCGAAGGCACATGCTTCCGCTTATGTAATCTCTGCGGTGCGGACCGCCTATTTCAAATTGTATTATCCGATTGCCTACTATGCGACGTACTTCTCCGTTCGGGCGGAGGACTTCGATGTGGACCTGTTCTGCCGCGGTTATGACGCGATTCTGAAGCAGCTGCAGGAAATCGAAGCGAAAGGTTTTCAGGCGACGGCCAAGGAGAAGAGCATGATCTCGATTTTGGAGATGGGGCTGGAGATGACGGCCCGCGGCTTTTCGTTCAAGGGCATCGACCTGTATCGCTCCGATGCGGTTCGCTTCCAGGTCGACGGCGATGCCTTGATTCCGCCGTTCTCGGCCATTCAAGGGGTAGGGGAGAACGCAGCGCGCAATATTGCGGCCGCTCGCGAAGGCGGGGAGTTCCTGTCGATTGAGGACTTCCAGCAGCGCTCAAAGGCGACGAAGACGGTCGTGGAAATCCTGACCGGACTTGGCTGCTTCCGCGGCCTGCCGGAATCGAACCAATTATCCCTGTTCTGACCTGCTTGTAAGATAATCGCAATCATGATATACTAGTAAATGGTACATTCCGATAAGTCACGGTCCGTTAAGAGTGGGGAAACCCACTCTTAACTTTTTGCCCGGGAAACGGTGTACATATTATCGCAGAAAGGAGCAATCCCCAAGTGAAGAAAGGCATACCAAGTATGGTGGAAGAAATGCTGTCGCCTTTTTTGCGGGATAACGGCTTCGAATTGGTGGATGTTGAATACGTCAAGGAAGGCAGCAACCGTTTCTTGCGCGTGTTTGTTGATAAAGAAGGCGGCATTGACATTGATGAGTGCGGCCGAATCAGCGAATATTTAAGCAGCAAGCTGGACGAAACCGATCCCATCGAAGAGGCCTATTTCCTTGAAGTTTCCTCGCCGGGTGCAGAACGTCCGCTGAAGAAGCCGGAGGATTTCGAGCGTGCGGTCGGGAAGCACGTGCTTATTACGACTTACGAGCCGCTGGACGGCTTGAAGGAGTTTGAAGGAACGCTTGAGGCTTACGACGGCGTTACCTTATCGGTGCGCACGCCCAAGAAAATCTATGCGATTCCCGTAGAGAAAGCAGCCGGCGCCAGACTCGCGATCGCATTTTGACCATGCAAGCTGCTTGGATTTGAAAGGAGGATAAAGGGTAGATGAATACCGATTTTATTGAAGCTTTGCAGGAGATTGAAAGAGAAAAGGGGATCAGCAAGGATGTGCTGCTGGAAGCGATTGAAGCAGCATTGATTTCCAGCTACAAGCGAAACTTCAATACCGCGCAAAATGTGCGGGTGGATATTAACCGCCATACCGGCGTCATCAAAGTGTTCGCCCGCAAGACGGTAGTCGAAGAAGCGCTTGACCCGCGCATGGAGATTTCGCTGGAAGCCGCGCGCGACTTGAATGGAAATTATCAGTTGGATGATATTGTGGAGCTGGAAGTGACGCCCCGCGACTTCGGCCGAATTGCCGCACAGACGGCGAAGCAGGTCGTGACGCAGCGCATCCGCGAGGCGGAGCGCGGATTGATTTATCATGCGTTCATCGACAAGGAAGAGGATATTGTGACCGGCATCGTGCAGCGCATTGATCCCCGCAATGTGTATGTGGACCTCGGGAAGGTGGAGGCGGTGCTCCCGCAGAACGAGCTGATGCCGACCGACAAGCTGACCCACAACGATCGGGTGAAGGCTTATATCACGAAGGTCGAAAACACGACGAAGGGACCGCAAATTATGCTGTCCCGAACGCATCCGGGCTTGCTCAAGCGGCTGTTCGAGCTTGAGGTGCCGGAAATTTATGACGGCGTGGTGGAAATCCGCTCGGTGGCCCGCGAGGCCGGACACCGCTCGAAGATTGCCGTCTATTCCCGCAATCCCGAGGTAGATCCGGTCGGCTCTTGCGTCGGACAGAAGGGCGCACGGGTGCAGACGATTGTCAACGAGCTGCGCGGCGAGAAGATCGATATCGTTCGCTGGTCGGAGGATGTTGAGGAATACGTGGCCAACGCGCTTAGCCCGTCGAAGGTGCTGGAAGTAAATGTGTTCGAGGAAGAGAAGCTGGCGCGCGTCATCGTGCCGGACTACCAATTGTCTCTGGCTATCGGCATCAAGGGGCAGAATGCGCGCCTGGCAGCGAAGCTGACCGGCTGGAAGATTGACATCAAGAGCGAAACCCAGGCGGAGGAGGAGCTCGGTCGTCCGCGTACAGACACTGAGGAGATGCCGCAGGATTTCGTCTCGTTCGATTAATTGAATTCGCTTGTCAGGGAAGGAGGAACTCCGATGCGGAAACGGCGGGTGCCTTTGCGCAAATGTGTCGCCTGTCAGGAAATGCAGACCAAGCGTGAGCTCATTCGGGTGGTTCGCTCCCCCGAGGGCGAAATTGAGATAGATTTGACCGGCAAGAAGCCGGGCAGGGGCGCATACTTGTGCGGCAAGGCGGCATGCTTCAGGCTGGCGAAGAAGAGCCGTGCCTTTGAGCGTGCGCTTAAGGCTGCTGTGCAGCCGGAAATCTATGACCGGCTGGAACAGGACTTCATTGAGATGGAAGAGGAATTCGAGGCTTGGAAGTCCGCTTCAGGTGATGAGGATGAATAAGGCGTTGCAAGCCGTCGGCCTGGCTATGCGTGCAGGCGCCCTGGCGTTGGGAGAGGAAGGCGTGATGAAGGCCGTTCGCTCCGGCAAGGCCAAACTGGTGCTGCTGGCGTCCGACGCGTCTGCGAATACGGCGAAGAAGGCAGAGGACAAATGCAGGTACTACGAAGTGCCGATTGTCCGCTCATTCAGCCGGGAACAGCTTGGAGCGGGCACCGGCAAAGGCGAACGTGTGCTGTTGGCCGTTACTGATGACGGGCTGGCAGGCCTGATCAGACGGCATTTGGAAAACTCAGCGGAGGTGACTGGTATTGAGCAAACAAGAAAACAAAGATAAACTGCGTGTGTATGAATATGCGAAATCGTTAAATATGAGCAGCAAAGAGATCATTACGATTCTCAAAAGATTGGATATCCCTGTGAACAACCATATGAGCGTGATGGAGAACGAAATGGTCGATGCGGTGGAAAGATTTTTCCGTGATATTAAGGCGAATGCGGCGGCCAAGCGTCAGGACGGCGACAAGGAACCGGCCGCAGCAGCGCCGCAGCAGGAACGGCGTCCGGAGCGCAAGCAGGATGGCCAACAGAACAAGCAGCAAGGAGGCGGCCAGGCGCAGGCGAAGCCGAGACAGGAAGGCCGCGGCCAGCAAGGCGGCCGAAGCGAGCAGCCTCGCAGCGAAGGCAACCGTCAAGGCCGCGCCGAACGCAGCGGCCAGCGGCCTGCAAACAGCGGCGGTGACCGTCCGCAGCGCCGACCGGACAACAGACCGGACAACAGACCGGACAACAATAACCGTCCGCAGCCCCAGCAGCAGGCGTCACAGCCGCAGCAGCGCAGCGCCGGCAATGTAAATCAAGGCCCGCAGGATGTAGAAAACCTCCGATTTGGGCGGGATTCGGAGGATCATACGGCGAGCAAGGGCAAGACAACCAAAAAGACGAAGTCCAATCAGCGCCGGTTCGACGATAATAAAGCGAGCGGGCTTCGCAGCGGCCGCGGCGGCAAAAACAACCGCGGACGCCAGCAGCAGCAGCCCCGCAAGGAGAAAGTCGACAACACGCCTAAAAAGATTATTGTCCGCGGCAATATGACGGTTGGCGAATTAGCCAAACTGCTGCATAAAGATGCATCCGAAGTAATCAAGAAGCTGCTCTTCCTTGGCGTCATGGCGACGATTAACCAGGAGCTTGACCTGGAAGCGATCCAGCTTGTTGCCGACGAGTTCAAGGTAGAGGTTGAGCTGAAGCTTCCGGTAGAGGAAGATCCGTTCGAGATGACAGAGGAAGCGGAAGATCCGGAAAACCTGGAGGAGCGTCCGCCGGTAGTCACGATCATGGGTCACGTCGACCACGGCAAGACTACGCTGCTTGACGCCATTCGGGAAACCCGCGTTACCGAAGGAGAAGCAGGCGGCATTACCCAGCATATTGGCGCATACCAGGTGGAAATCAAGAACAAGAAGATCACCTTCCTCGATACGCCAGGCCACGAAGCGTTTACGACGATGCGTGCGCGCGGCGCGAAGGTAACCGATATTACGATCTTGGTGGTTGCCGCTGATGACGGCGTCATGCCGCAAACGGTAGAGGCGATCAATCATGCGAAGGCTGCAAATGTGCCGATCATTGTAGCCGTGAACAAAATCGACAAGCCGGAAGCAAATCCGGATAAGATCAAGCAAAGCCTGACAGAGTACGGGCTCGTGCCGGAAGAATGGGGCGGAGACACGATCTTCGTCAACGTCTCGGCCAAGCAGCGCCAAGGTCTTGACGAGCTGCTCGAAATGATTTTGCTTGTCGCAGAGGTGCAGGAATACAAAGCCAATCCGAATCGACTTGCGCAAGGGACGGTTATCGAGGCGGAGCTGGATAAGGGCCGCGGACCGGTTGCCCGCATCCTGGTGCAGACGGGCACGCTGAAGGTGGGCGATGCATTCGTCGCCGGCGTCAGCTTCGGACGGGTGCGCGCCATGGTCAACGACAAGGGTCGCCGCCTGAAGGATGCCGGACCGTCAACTCCGGTGGAATTGACAGGTTTGAACGACGTGCCGCAAGCAGGCGACCGTTTCATCGTGTTTGAGGATGAGCGCAAAGCCCGCGAGATCGCGGAGAAGCGTGCCAATACCCAACGTGAAAGCGAGCTCGGCGCCAACAAGAGGGTTACGCTGGACGATCTGTACAAACACATTCAAGAGGGCGATGTCAAGGAGCTGCCCGTCATTATCAAGGGCGACGTGCAAGGCTCGGTTGAGGCGCTGCGCGGCTCGTTGGAGAAAATCGATATCGAGGGCGTTCGCGTGAGGATTATTCATACGGGTGCGGGTGCGATTACGGAATCGGATATTATTCTGGCTTCGGCATCCAATGCGATCGTGATCGGCTTCAATGTTCGTCCGGAGCCGCTAGCCAAAGCTGCGGCAGAGCAGGAGAAGGTTGACATTCGTCTGCATCGGATCATCTACAAGGTCATTGAAGAGATCGAATCGGCCATGAAAGGCATGCTCGATCCGGAGTACCGGGAAAATGTGATCGGCCACGCTGAAGTCCGCAATATCTTCAAGGTGTCCCGTGTCGGCACGATCGCCGGCTGCATGGTCCTGGACGGCAAGATGACCCGGAACGCGGAGGTCCGCTTGGTACGGAACGGCATCGTCGTTTACGAAGGAAAGCTGGACAGCCTCAAGCGATTTAAGGACGACGCGAAAGAAGTGGCGCAAGGATACGAGTGCGGTATATCCTTCGACAATTATAACGACCTTAAAGAAGGGGACATTATCGAGGCTTTCGTCATGGAAGCTATAGAGAGGTGATAGGCTTATGGCCAAAATTCGCGTAGGCCGTGTAGGCGAGCAGATCAAAAAAGAGCTGAGTCACATTATCCAAAACGAACTGAAGGACCCTCGCGTAGGATTTATTACGGTCACGGGCGTTGATGTAACGAATGACCTGTCTCAGGCGAAGGTGTACTTGAGCGTGATGGGCAGTGACGAGGAGAAGGCGGATACGCTGAAGGCGCTCGAGAAAGCGGTCGGGTTTATCCGTTCGGAACTGGGCAAGCGCGTTCGGATGCGGCATACGCCGGAGCTGCTGTTCAAATTCGACTCCTCCATTGATTATGGCAGCCGGATTGAGGAGCTCCTGCAGAACCTGAACAAGGGAGATTCTTCCCGATGAGCGGAGCAGCGGCTTACGTCGCAGAGCTGGAAGCGGCCAAGCGGTTCATGCGCGAGCATGACCGCTTTCTGGTCCTGTCTCACGTAAGTCCGGACGGCGATGCGATCAGCTCAACCTGTGCGATCGGCTGGATGCTGAAGCAGCTTGGCAAGAGCTATGTGCTCGCGAATGCGGATCCTGTGCCCGGCAAGTTCGCTTATTTGAAGGGGGCAGACGAGATTCGCCGGCTCGCAGATTTGTCGGCGGAGGCGCCGTTTGCCTGCGTGATTGCTGTGGATTGCGCCGACTATTCCCGCTTGGGCGATGTCTCGCATCTGCTTGCCGAAAATTGCGCCATGCTGAACATTGACCATCATCCGACGAATGACCGGTTCGGCACGCATGCATGGATTGTTCCGCATGCTGCGGCAACTGCGGAAATATTGTTCGATTTGTTGGAGAGCTTGGAGCTCAAGTGGGAGCAATCGGTTGCCGAAAGCCTTTATACGGGGCTGTTGACGGATACAGGCGGCTTCCGCTACTCCAACACCTCGGCGAAGGTGCTGCGGCAGGCCGCACATTTGCTGGAGCTGGGCTGCAGCGCAGATGAGCTCGCGGCGCATTTGCTGGAGAAGGTCACTCTGTCGCAGCTCGACTTGCTGCGCAAGGCTCTGTCCACGCTGAGCTTCCGCCGCAACGGCAAAATTGCCTGGATCGCGGTGAGTATCCAGGATCTTGTCGATACCGGCGCTTCGCCCGAGGACTTGGACGGCCTGGTGAACTATCCGCGCAATATCGAAGGGGTGGAGGTCGGCATTCTGTTCAAGCAGGTGGAGACCGACCGCTATAAAGTCAGCTTTCGTTCCGGCGGCAGCGCTGATGTGGCCAAGGTAGCGCAGCAATTCGGCGGAGGCGGCCATATTCGGGCATCGGGCGCGACGGTTGCGGGCAATCTGGAGGAAGTGGCCGAACGTGTGCTTGCCGCTGCCGAGGAGGCGTTGACATGACCGGTACTGGGGGCGCCGAAAGAGTTGGCGTGCTGCCGATTTGGAAGCCGGCCGGCCTCACCTCGCATGATGTCGTAGCAAAAGCCCGCCGACTGCTTCACATGAAGCGAATCGGCCATACCGGCACGCTCGATCCGCAAGTGACGGGCGTGCTTCCTCTTTGTCTGGGACGAACGACCCGATTGGTCGAGTATATTCAGGAAGCCCCGAAGGAATATGCAGCCACCATGATCATAGGCTATGCCACCGACACGGAAGATCTGGAAGGGACCGTCGTGGAACGGGTCGACGAAGTCAAGTTGACAAAGGATCAGGCGTTATCGGCATTGGCAGGGTTTGAGGGAGTCATTCGGCAAATTCCGCCGATGTATTCGGCACTGAAGGTCGACGGCAAGCGTCTGTACGAATGGGCGAGACAAGGTGTGGAACTGGAGCGCCAGGCGCGTGAGGCCATCCTGTACAGCCTGACGCTGACCGATTGGCGAATCCGTGATGACGGATATCCCGAGCTGTCCTTCCGCGTGACCTGCTCGAAGGGCACTTATATTCGAACGCTGTGCAAGGATATCGGAGCGGCGCTCGGCTATCCGTCGGTCATGAGCCGGCTCGTGCGGACCTCTACCGGCCATATTGGCGAGGAACGCTGCGTGACCTTGGAGCAGTTGGAGGCGCTTGTACGAGACGGTCGGGAGGAAGAGGCGATTTTGCCGCCGGATTATCCGTTGCGCCATATCCCGCAGCTGACGTTGTCCGCCGATTTGGCCGAGCGCGCGCTGCATGGACAGAAGCTGCGTCTGCCGAGCGCTCCGGAAAGCGGGGATGCAGAGAAGGATGAAATCCTGTTCCGGGCCTACAGCAGCGACGGACGCTTCCTGGGCATGTTTCTCTGGGATAAGAACGGGCGATTGCTCAAGCCGAAAAAGATCATGGCGGCTTCGGATTAGATTAAACACGATAGAAGGATGGGAGACGAGAGGCCATGCAGACGATTCATTTATCCTTTCCGCTAGGCGCGACGGCGAACATGCCTGAGGCGCAGGCTGTGGCGATTGGCGATTTCGACGGGGTGCACTTGGGCCATCAAGACGTCATTCGCCGCGCCCTGTCGATCGCGCGACAGGAAGGGATCGCTTCGGCGATTATGACCTTTGATCCGCATCCGCGTGAAGTATTGGGATTGGCAGGGTATTCCCGTTATCTGGCGCCTCTGCCGGAGCGATTGGAGCGGTTCGCCGCCATGGGGGTAGACCGCACCTATATCGTCCATTTCGACGAAGCGTTTGCCAAGGTGTCGCCGGAGCGGTTCGTGGAGGAGATGCTGCTGCCGCTTCGCATACATGCGGTAATCGTCGGTTTCGATTTCACCTTCGGCCATAAGGGCAAGGGTACGGTAGACACGCTGCGCGAACTGGGCCGAGACCGGATGCGCGTCGAGGTTGTTGAGCCTTATCATATGGAAGGCGACAAAGTCAGCAGCACGCTTATTCGCGAAAGTTTGCATATGGGCAACTTGGCGAGAGCGGAACGCTTCCTTGGCCGGTACTATGCTATCCGCGGCAAGGTCGTGCACGGAGAAGGCAGAGGGACGACGATTGGGGTGCCGACGGCCAATGTGGAAGTGGCCATGCCGTATGTCATTCCGACAAGCGGTGTGTACGCCGTGCGCGCGCATGTGAACGGGGAGCTGCATCCGGGCGTGATGAATATCGGCGTCAAGCCGACCTTCGGCGGTACTGGTCCGGATGTGCTCGAGGTGCATCTGCTGGATTTCCGTGGCGATCTGTACGGCGAGGAGCTGGAGGTGGAGTTCGTTCGCTATTTGCGCGGCGAAGTCCGCTTCGGTTCCGTCGAGGAGCTGGTCGCCCAAATTCGCCGCGACATCGGGACGGCCCGCACGGTTTTGTCCGAAATCAGCGGCATCTAGGCGGCAAAGGTTTACTTCTGTACATTCCTTATGCTATACTAGGATGCGTTGTGAACCTCGGCATGGAGCTGCGTAATCACCGGCGCGCTCTGGGCTGCAGGGGATAGATGAAGAGAAGGAGGTGAAAAGGATGGCATTAACTCAAGAACGCAAGCAGCAGTTGATTTCGGAGTACAAGGTTCATGAATCCGATACAGGATCTCCGGAAGTACAAATCGCTATCCTTACGGAAAACATCCAAAACTTGACCGAGCATTTGCGCGAGCATAAGAAGGATCATCACTCCCGCCGCGGTCTGTTGAAGATGGTAGGCCAGCGCCGCAAGCTGTTGGCATATCTGAAGAACAAGGATGTTAAACGTTATGGTGCTTTGATCGAGCGTCTCGGTCTGCGCCGTTAATCACAGGATACCTAAGCCAAAAGCAACCCGTGTCGCCGCTTTCGTCTCCCGCGCCGCACGTTCGCGCTTGCCTGCGCGAATGTGGACGCGAGGGGGGCAGGGAGGAACACCGGTTGCTTTTTTCCATAGGACTCATTTTTTTCTTCAGAGAAGGAAATACTGGTTAATATGCAGAATGGATTATGGGGCTGCCGAATGCCCAACGCAGGAAGAACAGGAGGAACAGTATGCTTCAGACAGTGGAAATGATGCTGGCTGGCCGCAAGCTTGTCCTGGAAACAGGAAGACTGGCCAAACAGGCGAATGCTGCAGTAACAGCGCGGTACGGAGATACCGTGGTGCTGTGTACCGTAACCGCCTCCAGCGAACCGAAGGATTTGGATTTTTTCCCGCTGACCGTCAATTATGAGGAACGTCTTTACGCGGTTGGCAAAATTCCCGGCGGATTTATTAAGCGGGAAGGTCGTCCGAGCGAGAAGGCGATCTTGGCCAGCCGCCTGACCGACCGACCGATTCGTCCCTTGTTCCCGGACGGCTTTCGCAATGATGTTCAAATTGTCAATCTGGTGATGAGCGTCGATCAAGACTGCTCGCCGGAAATTACCGCGATGATTGGCACATCTGCCGCGCTCAGCATTTCCGACGTACCGTTTGACGGACCGATTGGCGGCGTCATTGTCGGAAGAGTAGACGGCCAGTTTGTCGTGAATCCGACAGTGGAACAGAAGGAAAAGAGCGATATTTTCCTGGTCGTTGCCGGAACGAAGGATGCCATTATGATGGTGGAGGCCGAAGCCGACGAGGTACCGGAGGAAGTCATGCTCGAAGCCATTATGTTCGGTCATGAAGAAATTAAGAAGATGGTGGCGATTCAGGAAAGCTTCGTAGAGATCGCAGGCAAGCCTAAGATGGAAGTGAAGCTGCACAAGGTTGACGAGGCAGTCGAACAGGCAGTGCATACATATGCAGGCGAACGCTTGAAGCAGGCCGTGCGCATCAAGGAGAAGCATGAGCGCCAGGACGCAATCGATGCCATCAACCAAGAGACGATTGATCATTTCACCGAAGTGTATGCAGAGACGCCAGAGTTGATGAGCGATGTGAAGGAAACGCTGTACCTGATCGTGAAAAACGAAGTGCGGAGATTGATCACGCATGAGAAAATTCGTCCCGATGGACGGGCACTGGATGAAATTCGCCCAATCGAATGCGATATCGCGCAGCTGCCGCGCACACATGGCTCCGGCTTGTTCACACGCGGACAAACCCAGGCGCTCAGCGTCTGTACTTTGGGAGCTTTGGGCGATGTTCAAATTCTTGACGGCATATCGCTCGAGGAAGAGAAGCGCTTCATGCATCATTACAACTTCCCGCCGTTCAGCGTTGGCGAAGCAAGACCGCTGCGCCCGCCGGGACGTCGTGAAATTGGTCATGGCGCATTGGGCGAACGGGCATTGGAGAAGGTCATTCCAAGCGAAGCGGAATTCCCTTACACGATTCGTCTCGTATCGGAAGTGCTTGAATCGAATGGATCGACCTCGCAGGCAAGCATCTGTGCCAGCACATTGGCCATGATGGATGCAGGCGTGCCGATCAAGGCGCCAGTCGCGGGGATTGCCATGGGCTTGGTGAAAGACGGCGAGCATGTATCCGTGCTGACCGACATCCAAGGCATGGAGGATCATCTCGGCGACATGGACTTCAAGGTTGCCGGTACCGCGCAGGGTGTGACCGCTATTCAGATGGACATCAAGATCGCCGGCATAGATCGCCAGATCCTGACTGAGGCGCTGGAGCAAGCGCGCACGGGACGGATGTTTATTCTGGGCAAGATGATGGAACGGATTGACAAGCCGCGCACGGAGCTGTCCCCGTATGCGCCTAAGATTTTGACCATGCAGATCAATCCGGACAAAATCCGCGATGTGATCGGCGCAGGCGGCAAGATCATCAACAAGATCATTGATGAAACCGGCGTGAAAATTGATATCGAACAGGATGGACGAGTCTACATCGCTTCGGCCAACAGCGAGATGAACAACAAGGCGAAGCAAATCATCGAAAATTTGGTCAAGGAAGTTGTCGTTGGCGAGACCTACCTCGGCACGGTCAAGCGCATCGAGAAGTTCGGAGCGTTCGTGGAAATTTTGCCGGGCAAAGACGGTTTGGTTCATATTTCGCAGCTGTCGACGGAACGCGTAGCCAAGGTCGAGGACGTCGTGCAAATTGGCGACACGATTACGGTCAAGGTTACGGAGATCGACCAGCAAGGACGCATCAACTTGTCGCGCAAGGCTATTCTGCAGGCGGAAGTGCCGGCAAAAAGCTAGAAGCAGCCTATCGTCACAATCGCATAGCACGAAGCAAAAGAGCCAGAGTGAGATCTGACTCTTTTTTTGTTTGGTTGCGCGGACGAACAGGGAACGCTTGACTGCTAGCGCCCGGCATAATCAGGAAATTCCCCGCATAAATTAAGGACAAACCTGATGAAAGAAGGGTGTGATGCGGATTGGGACATTCCAAAGGCTGGGTTGTGGTCCTCTGCTTCGTGATGGTTGCGGGCGTGTTGACCTGGTCTGGCCCGATTGATGCCTACATCCAGTCTGTCAAGCAACAAGAACCGGAAAGCCGGTATGCATACTATCAAGACCGTTCGCGCAACGCGGAGGGTCTCTATATGAGCGGCAAGGCAAATGACGCGGATCGGCTTCTGATGGAGAAGATCATGCAGCAGGCGGAGCAGTACAACGAGCCGGCTGTCGATGCCAAGCTGGATCCCGTCTGGAAGGCTATACCCGGCTATAACGGCAGGGAAGTAGACGTTGAGCAAACATACAAGCGGTCAAAGACGAACGGGGGAGAGATCGAGTGGGTATTCAGAGAGACGGAGCCCGCCATCCAATTGGAGGATATCGGGCCTCACCCGGTATATAAAGGAAACCCGCGCAAAAAGATGGCCGCATTTATGATCAATGTAGCGTGGGGCAATGAGTATGTGCCGGATATGCTGGATACGTTGCGCGAGCACAATGTGACGGCTACCTTCTTCCTGGACGGTTCCTGGCTGGAGAAAAATGAAGCGTTGGCCAAGCAAATTCTCGAAGCAGGCCATGAGCTCAGCAATCATGCGTATTCTCACCCGAATATGAGCCAGCTGAACAGACAGCAGGCACGCGAGCAAATACAGAAAACCGAACAGTTGCTTGCCCGGATGGGGGTAACGAACAAGCTGTTCGCTCCCCCATCCGGTGACTACAATCAGCAGACTGTGGACATCGCCGCGGAATTTGGATTGACGACGGTATTATGGACCCTCGACACGGTGGACTGGAAAAAACCGACACCGGAGTGGATTATACGCAGAATCTCCCCGCGTCTGGAGCCGGGGGCGATGATACTGATGCATCCGACATCATCGTCCAGCCAAGCGCTGGATCAGCTGATCAAGGAGGTACATAGCAAGGACTTGTCGCTCGGCACCGTCAGCGATCTCTTGTCCAGCAAGCGTTTGCCCAGGTAATGAGCCGCGGACGAAACCATGCGGGCTGTCGGATTTTGTTGAGTGTTGTTTCGACTTCTGATAGAATTCATAATTAGGTTTGCCCGATTGCATCGGCCGACTCGAGTGAGGGGGATGTATATTTTGAAGCGATATCGATTGTCTAATGGAATACGGGTGGTGGAGGAACCGCTTGCTTCCTTTCGTTCTGTCTCTTTCGGGATATGGGTTAAGACCGGCTCAAGAAATGAAAAGCCGGAGACGAACGGCATTTCCCATTTCATAGAACATATGCTGTTTAAGGGTACGGACAAATACTCTGCCAAGGATATAGCAGAAATCTTTGATGGCATTGGCGGCAATGTCAACGCTTTTACGGCAAAGGAATATACTTGCTATTATGCCAAGGTGCTTGATGAGCACCTGCCGATGGCGGTCGAAGTGATGGCCGACATGTTTTACCGGTCTGTCTACGCGGATACCGAGATGGACAAGGAGAAGAACGTCATTTATGAAGAAATCGCCATGTATGAGGATACGCCGGATGATCTGGTCCACGATTTGGTAGCCAAGGCCGCTTACGGCTCGCATGCGCTCGGCTATCCGATTCTTGGCACGCAGGAAAATCTGGAGGGCTTTACGGCAGCGGATCTGCGCAAGTATCTGCAGGATTATTATGTAGCAGATGAAATTGTGATCAGTGTGGCCGGTCACTTGGTGGACGGCATGGAGGATTTGCTGGAACGGCACTTCGGCAGTTTGCCGCTGCCCGGCGCACATCCGCCCGCTGCCAAACCCGAATTCGTCGGAGAAACGATCTTCCACGAAAAGCCGACAGAGCAAAATCATATATGCTTGTCTTTCCCGGGCTGCTCGCACAACGATCGGGATCTGTACGCCATGGTGCTGCTGAACAATGCGCTTGGGGGAGGCATGAGCTCCAGGCTGTTCCAGGAAATTCGGGAAAGCCGCGGGATGGCGTATTCCGTCTACTCCTATCATTCCGCCCATACAGACAGCGGGCTGTTGACCATCTATATAGGCACAGCCCCGAAGCAGACGAAGAAGGTGATGGATCTGACGCTGGACATCCTGGGCGACTTGCGGGATCAAGGATTGACGGAGAACGAACTGAACAAAGGCAAGGAGCAGTTGAAGGGCAGCCTCATCCTGAGCTTGGAAAGCACAGGCAGCCGGATGAACCGTCTCGGGAAAAATGAACTGGTTACCGGCGACCACCCAAGCCTGGACGAAATGATCCAGCGTATTGAGAACGTTACAATGGACACGGTGCAGCAGTTGGCCGGGCGAATCTTGAATCATCCGGTCGCCTTATCGATGGTAGGCCAATCGGATAAGGACATATCGAATTGGAGGAATGATTGTCTTGTCTTATCAAATTCTGCTCAAAAAATTGCCGGGAAATGAAGATGTACCGATGCCTCGCAAGATGTCCGAGCTTGCCAGCGGTTACGACTTGTTTGCCGCTGTCGGAGAGCCGGTAGAGCTGGCTCCGGGCGAGCGCGCCCTGATTCCGACCGGCATCGCCATGGCCATGCCTCCCGGATTGGAAGCGCAAATTCGGCCGCGCAGCGGTCTGGCAGCCAAGCACGGCATTACCTGCTTGAACACCCCGGGTACGATCGATGCTGATTACCGGGGAGAGATCAAAGTGATCCTGATCAATCTGGGGCAGGAGGCGTTCCGCATCGAACGCGGCGAGCGCATTGCACAGATGGTCTTCCAGACCGTACCGGTGACGACATTTGTAGAAACGGATGAGCTCCCCGCAAGTGTTCGGGGGGAAGGCGGGTTCGGCCATACCGGCCGCAGCTAATAGCCTTTCATTTAATTCGGAAGAGTGCCGGGCGCATTCGTTTGTGGTTTTGCGCCCGGCGCGAGCGAGCTCAACGATCTAATCGGCATTTTGCGGGAATGGGAATGTCGCTTCAGGCCAATATGCTTTTCTGAAACGCCGTTATCGGCGTTTTATTTGTGTTCCTGTCAAAGATAGAGTTCAGGCGAATGCTGTGGGCAGCTGGAGTTGATTTCAACTTCTATTGGTCGCTATCCCTTTCGCTCAGCTAAACTTTTAGTGGTTCGGGAACATCAGCTTTTCTCATTCAGCGAAACTTAATCGGCAACAACTCGCAGGCAATTTTGCGCAAACGATCGCCACTCCTCTCCTCTCAGAGCTCTCACCCGGTTTAGGCATCGATCTCGCCAGACCACGTATTGATCACCCCAAACACACATCGCCATTCGCCTTTCTTGAAATCGAAGCATATAGTATCCCATCGGCAAACTACGATTTATTTTACACTCGGTCAGCGCTGCAATAAATCGTATCTGCGGCAATTGCAGCGACGTGGCTGCAAAGCTGAGCGAAGGGGATAGCGAACGAAATGCATGTACTGCGGCAAGCATTCGAGCCAGTTGGAGCGGCAGACGGGAAAGCAGTCACCACTATTTGGGCGCATGCATACGATGAGGTATTGGAAAAGGGCGCAGAAAGGAGTGAACCTATCCGTTATGCTGACAGGTCTGAACGCTGTATTGATTGGCGGCGATGCCAGACAGCTGGAAGTGATTCACAGACTGGCTGAATTGGACGCAAGCGTGACTTTGGTCGGATTCGATAATTTGCAAAATCAATATGGCGGCGTGAGCAAGGCGGAGCTGTCCGAATCGCTACTGTGCGAGGCGGACGCGATTTTGCTGCCGGTTGTCGGCATGGATGACGACGGCAAGATCGATTCGGTGTTTGCTGCAGAACCCATTCAATTGGAAGAAAAGCACTTCAAGAGCATCAATGCCCACGCTGTCATGTATACAGGCATGGCCAAACCTAAGTTGAAGCAGCTGTGCCAGGATTATCAGGTGCGCCTGGTGGAGTTATTGGAACGGGATGATGTGGCCATCTACAATTCAATTCCCACCGCTGAAGGGGCGTTGATGATTGCGATTCAAAATACGGATTTCACGATACATGGTTCCCGGGCGATGGTGCTCGGTTTCGGCAGAACCGGCGTTACGATGGCCAGAACGCTGCAGGGATTGGGCGCGAAGGCGATGGTTGGCGTAAGACGGGAGGATCATTTCGCCAGGGCATTGGAGATGGGATTTGAGCCGTTCTACACGCATTCGGTCAGTGAAAAGGCGAAGGAAGTTGACTTGCTTTTTAATACAATTCCATCTATGATAGTCACAGCGCAAGTCATAGCCAATCTTCCTCACCATGCCTTCATTATCGATTTGGCCTCCAAGCCCGGCGGTACGGATTTCCGCTATGCCGAAAGACGGGGGATCAAAGCGATGCTCGCGCCGGGGCTGCCCGGAATTGTCGCGCCGAAGACGGCGGGACGCATCATCGCGAGCTGCGTGTCCCGATTGATCATGGAGGATTTTTCGAAACGGGGGAATGAGGAATGAATTGGAAGGATGTTACGATCGGATTTGCTTTGACTGGTTCCCATTGCACGCTGCCGGAAATCATGCCGATTATCAAGCAATTTGTGGATACGGGCGCCAACGTGATCCCGATTGCCACCGAGACCGTTATGCAGACGGATACCCGCTTCGGCAAGTCGGAGGATTGGCAAAAACAGTTGAAAGAAATGACAGGGAATGATATCATTTCTTCAATTGTAGACGCAGAGCCGTTGGGGCCTTCCAAGAAGCTGGATATTATGCTTATTGCGCCTTGCACCGGCAATACGACGAGCAAGCTGGCGAATGCCATGACAGACAGTCCGGTGCTAATGGCCGCCAAAGCCCAGCTGCGCAATCAGCGTCCGCTTGTCTTAGCTATTTCTACCAATGATGCGCTGGGATTGAATGCATCTAATCTTGCGAAATTGATGAATACCAAAAATATCTACTTCGTGCCGTTCGGGCAGGATGCGCCTGAAGTGAAGCCGAACTCGCTTGTGTCCCGGATGGAGCTTGCACTGGAAGCGTGCGAAGCCGCCTATCAGGGCAAGCAGCTGCAGCCGATGCTTTGCGAGAAATTTCGTTACGTGTCTGCACCGCAACCGGAATCGCACACATGAAGCGGATATAAAATAGGAAAATAGAGGAGAGGGGAAGCTAGGAGATGTCGAATCAAAAGCAATTTCAAGTAGCAATCGTAGGTGCAACAGGCGCCGTAGGTGAGCAAATTCTCAAGCTGTTGGAAGAACGGAATTTCCCCGTCAAATCATTGAAGTTGTTGTCTTCTGCACGCTCGGCTGGCAAGAAGCTGACCTTCAAGGGCCAGGAGCTGACGGTAGAGGAAGCGAAGCCGGAGAGCTTCGAAGGTGTGGAAATTGCGCTGTTCAGCGCAGGCGGCGACGTGAGCCGCGAGCTGGCTCCGGCGGCTGTAGAGCGCGGAGCCATCTGTATCGATAACACCAATGCCTTCCGCATGGACCCGGATACGCCGCTGGTAGTGCCGGAAGTGAACATTGACAAGATTAACGAACACAAGGGCATTATCGCCAACCCGAACTGCTCGACCATTCAGATGGTCGCCGCATTAAAGCCTCTGCACGACCGTTACGGCATCGCCCGCATCATCGTGTCGACGTATCAGGCTGTATCGGGCGCGGGAGCGAAAGCGATCGAAGAAACGCTGCGCCAATCGCGTGAAGTGCTTGCCGGCAATGAGGCGAATCCGGATGTTCTGCCGGTAGGTTCCTTGCCGGTGAAGCACCAGATTGCGTTCAATGCCATTCCGCAGATTGATAAATTCCAGGACAACGGCTATACCCTGGAAGAGATGAAGATGATTCGCGAGACGAAAAAAATTATGGATGACGAATCCATTGAAGTTACGGCGACATGTGTCCGGATTCCGGTTGTCTATGGGCATTCCGAATCGGTTTATGTCGAGTTTAAGAAGGATTTTGATCTAGAAGAAGCGAAACAAATATTGTCCGATGCACCGGGAGTTGTGCTGCAGGACGATCCGGCGAATCAAGTATATCCATTGGCAACCGATGCGGCTGGCAAGCTGGACGTATTCGTTGGCCGCGTGCGCAAAGATATAAGTCACCCGCGTGCGTTGAATCTATGGATCGTTTCCGATAATTTGCTCAAGGGCGCAGCATGGAACGCGGTGCAAATCGCAGAATACATTGCCATAAAACAAGAAAAAGCCTGAAACTAAACTCAGGACGCATCTCGCCCGTCGCTTCCAGAAATAAAGATGGGTGGAGAGAGCTTCATGCGAATTCTTGTTCAAAAATTCGGCGGCACGTCCTTGTCCACGCCTGAAGCGAGAAAGCATGCCATCCGGCAAGTGAAGCATGCTCTCGAGCAGCAATATCGCATTGCAGTCGTTGTTTCCGCCATGGGGCGAAGCGGCGATCCTTATGCGACCGATACGCTGCTGCAGTGGATTCGCGATAACGGAGACCGGCTGCCTGAGAGAGAGACCGACCTGCTGCTGCACTGCGGGGAGCTGATTTCGGCTGCAACGATGTGCAGCCTGTTGCGATCGGAAGGGCTGCCTGCTGTTGTGTTGACCGGCGGCCAGGCGGGGATCGTGACCAATGACGATTTCGGCAACGCGCAGATTGTCATGATCGAGCCTGATCGCGTGCGCGCCCTGCTGGATGCCGGGCATGTTGTCGTCGTGACGGGCTTCCAGGGAAGAACGAAATCAGGCGATATCACGACTCTGGGCAGAGGCGGCAGCGACACGACAGCCACAGCGCTGGGAGCGGCGCTTAAGGCGGAACGAGTCGATATCTTCACAGATGTAAATGGCATTCTGACGGCCGACCCGCGAATTGTCGAGAACGCGGTGCCTTTGGAGCGCGTGTCGTACAATGAAATATGCCACCTCGCGCAAAACGGCGCCAAGGTGATTCATCCGCGGGCCGTGGAAATGGCTATGCAGGGCAATATTCCGGTGCGCGTGCGTTCGACATTTTCCGACGAGGAGGGCACGCTCGTGACTGCTCCGGAGGCTGCTCAGGGGGAACGGCCTGTTCAAGATCGCCTTATAACAGGTATCGCCAGCGTTCCGCATATTACGCAAATACAAATAACGGCGCCGGAAGGGCAGTATGATCTGCAGCTGGCCGTCTTCAAATCGATGGCCCAGCACCGCATTAGTGTGGATTTTATCAATGTAAATCCTTCTGGTGTGGTGTATACGGTTTTCGACAGCGAGGCGGACCGCGCCCATGAAGTTCTGCATAAGCTTGGCCTTGAAGCGCGCCTGACACGCAACTGCGCGAAGGTTTCGGTAATCGGCGGCGGCATGTCGGGAGTGCCCGGCATCATGGCGCGCATCGTCGAGTCCTTGACTTCGAAGGATATCCCGATCCTGCAATCCGCGGATTCGCATACGACGATCTGGGTGCTCGTGCAGGGCGGACATATGGAGGCGGCCGTGCGGTCGCTGCATGATCAATTTCAGCTTCATCTGGCAGGTTGAAGGTTGTGAAGGAGGAAGTTCATTGTGGATTTTGGAAAAGTAATTACGGCGATGGTGACCCCGTTCGACGCCAACGGCGAAATCGATTGGGCACGAACGGCCGAGCTGATTGAGCATCTCATCGTGGAGCAGGAAACGGACGGATTGGTAGTATGCGGCACGACGGGCGAGTCGCCGACATTGTCGGATGAAGAAAAGCTGCGCCTGTTCGCCTTTGCCGTAGAAAAAGCAAATAAGCGCTGTGCGGTCCTGGCCGGAACAGGCAGCAATAATACGGCGCATTCGATTCATCTCAGCAAGGAGGCAGAGAAGCTCGGAGTCGACGGTTTGCTGCTCGTCGCGCCTTATTACAATCGTCCGACGCAAGAAGGGCTTTACCAGCACTTCCAGGCAATTGCCGAATCCACAGACCTGCCAGTCATGCTGTACAACATCCCGAAACGTACGGGGGTCAACATCAATCCGGAGACGACGATCCGCTTGTCGTTCCTGGACAATGTCGTTGCGGTCAAAGAATCAATCGATCTGGAGCAAATCGCCGAAATACGCAGTCACGCTGCCGAAGGCTTTCGCATTTACAGCGGAGATGACGGCATGACGCTGCCGATCCTGTCAGTAGGCGGTTATGGGGTCGTAAGCGTTGCCTCGCATTTGATCGGCAAGGAGATTCGTGCCATGATCAACGCATTCGAGCAGGGCAATCCGGAGGAAGCCGGACGCTTGCATCGCGAGCTGCTGCCGATATTTAACGGCTTGTTCGTCTGCCCGAATCCGGTTCCCGTCAAGTATGCGCTTGGACTGAAGGGCTTGCCTGTAGGTTCGGTGCGCTTGCCGTTGGTCGAGGCTAACGAACACGAGAAGAAGCTGATCAGCCAGCTGTTTGCGTAGCACGTACAGCGGGCTTTATCCAAGAACATCTTTCGCAGACAAATCGATGTCTCGGCATCGATTTGTTTTTTTGGGTATTCTAATACATAACAGCAGTTCCCTTGTGTTTTCGCTTTCTGTTCATGTATAATGTTTTCTAAGTGACTAAGTGCGGTTTTTTTAGAAACGGTTTCCTATTTTGATCGTCGTCAATAATGTATAGGAGGTTTACAAGTGTCAAAAAAGAATAATGATAAAGTGACCATTTTCGCTCTAGGCGGCGTGGGTGAAATTGGCAAGAACATGTACTGTGTGCAATACGGCAACGATATTGTAGTCATTGATGCCGGGTTGAAATTCCCGGATGAAGATATGCTTGGGGTAGATATTGTCATTCCTGATATTTCCTATCTCTTGGACAATCGCGACAAGGTTCGCGCTATCTTGCTCACACATGGCCACGAAGATCACATTGGCGGATTGCCCTATGTGCTTCGCAACCTGAATGTGCCTGTATACGGTACGAAATTAACGCTCGGACTCGTAGAAAGCAAGCTGAAGGAAGCCGGTTTGCTGGGCGAAACGAAACGTATCTTGATCAATGCCGATTCGGAAGTGAAGCTCGGCAGCATGACAGCTACGTTCTTCAAGACGAACCACAGCATACCGGATTCCGTCGGGGTCTGCCTGGACACGCCTGAAGGACTGGTCGTGCACACGGGCGACTTCAAGTTTGACCATACGCCGGTTAATGATCAGTACGCGGATCTTCACAGGATGGCGGAAATCGGAAACCGTGGTGTGTTGGCGCTGCTTTCGGACAGTACGAACGCGGAGCGCCCCGGGTTCACTCCTTCGGAGAAAAGCGTGGGCAAGGAACTGAAGGAAGTGTTCCAACAAGCGCAGCAGCGCGTCGTGGTTGCCACCTTCGCTTCCAATATTCATCGCATTCAGCAAGTCATTGAAGCGGCTTACGAGACGAACCGCAAGCTCGCTGTTGTCGGACGCAGCATGGTCAATGTGGTGAATATTGCCGCTGAACTGGGCTATTTGAACGTGCCTGACGGCATGCTGATTGAACCGGAGGAAGTGAACAAGCTTGCAGGAAATCGCGTGGCGATCCTTTCGACCGGCAGTCAAGGCGAGCCGATGTCTGCCTTGACGCGAATGGCCAGATCGACGCATCGCAAGGTGGATATTTTGCCTGGCGATACGGTGGTTATTGCTGCTACGCCGATTCCCGGCAACGAGAAGTACGTTGGCCGTACTGTGGACGAACTGTTCCGCCTTGGCGCCAAGGTGATCTATGGCGGAAGCATGTCGGGCGTACACGTATCCGGTCATGGCAGCCAGGAAGAGCTGAAGCTGATGCTGAACCTGATGAGGCCTAAATATTTTATTCCGATTCACGGGGAATTCCGCATGCTGCGCCATCATGCTTTGCTCGGCGAGGCAGTGGGCGTTGAGCCGGAAAATATTTTTCTGATCGACATAGGGGATACCGTAGAAATTCAAAATGGACAGGCGCGCAAAGCGGGCAAGGTGCCATTCGGCAACGTGCTGATTGATGGATTGGGTGTCGGGGATGTCGGCAATATCGTTCTGCGCGACCGCAAGCTGCTGTCCCAGGACGGAATTCTGGTCGTCGTCGTGACCCTGAGCAAGCAAGAGGGACGTATCTTGTCGGGGCCGGACATCATTTCGCGCGGCTTCGTATACGTGCGCGAATCGGAAGGCTTGCTGGATGAGGCAAACAAGATCGTCATGAACACGCTGAACAAGTTAATGAACGAGAATGTCAATGAATGGGCTTCCTTGAAAACGCACGTCAAAGAAGCGCTGGGTCGATTCTTGTACGAACAAACACGAAGAAGACCGATGATCCTTCCAATCATAATGGAAGTATAGCGAATCCGTGAACCGAAGTCACTTAACAGAAAATGAAAAGCTCGGCATCGTCGGACGGGAATCTCTCGTCTGCTGCGGTGACGGGCTTTTTTTGCGTGCGGAAGGGGAGAATGGAGCGGGCTTGCCTGCGGCAGGGGGGATTTGCATGCATGAAGGCCGGATTCCCTAGCGGATACTAAATGAAGCATCGGATGGAGACGCATGACCTGTCCACGCCGTGCAAGTTCTGCGAAAAGGAGACGGACTAATGACGCAAGACAGAGGGAGACAAGATGTAGGTGAAATGCCGGACAAGAAAAACACCGTCACGGACACCATTCAACAGCTGGGGCAAACAACAGCGCCCATAGCCGATTCGAATTTATACTGCTTGACCATCATCGGGCAGGTGGAAGGACATATGACGCTGCCGCCGCAAAACAAAACAACGAAGTACGAGCATTTGATTCCGCAGCTGGTGGCGGCTGAGACGAATCCGAAAATTGAAGGAATTTTGGTAGTCCTCAATACGGTGGGCGGCGATGTGGAAGCGGGCCTCGCCATAGCGGAGATGATCGCTTCGCTATCAAAGCCGACTGTAACGGTTGTACTTGGCGGTGGTCACAGTATTGGCGTGCCGATTGCCGTTTCGGCGAACTGCTCGTTCATTGCGGAGACAGCCACGATGACGATTCACCCGATTCGTCTGAACGGACTTGTAATCGGCGTACCGCAGACGTTCGAGTATTTGGATAAGATGCAGGAGAGAGTCATCCGGTTTATTATGGCCCATTCGCGTATCGGGGAGGAGAAGCTGAAGGAGCTTATGTTCAAGACGGGCGAACTGACACGCGATATCGGCACGACGGTTGTCGGCACCGATGCGGTCACGTATGGCCTGATTGACCGTTTGGGCGGCATTGGCGACGCGATCGCGGAACTGAACCGTTTGATTGAGGAAAGGCGCGTAGCAAGGGAAGGGGGTTATATGCAGTGATCCATACGATTGTGCCGCTGGAGCAGGTGATGCAGGAGCCGGTGGACTCCCAGCGCGCTCCCACAAGAGAAGTGGTCATCAACGGCATCACGATGGAGATTGAGCCGATTGACGAGCAGCAGGCGCGCATTGTGCGCATCTTCAGCCCCCGTCCCAACGACTATCTGAATCCGGCCTATATGCCGGGGACCGTATTCAATTGGATCTCCGATTTGAGCCGCTAAATCTGAACGGGTGTTCGCACGACGTCGAAGTTGTGATATAATACAGGCGGGGGTGCGGACATGGCCAGAAAGCGAAAGAAAAAATCGTTTGGAACTAACCTCAAATTTGAAATATACGGCATAGTGCTGATTATGCTTTCTTGGATAACGATAGCCGGCAAAGGGGAACTGCCTGGGCTTGGTCCGGTAGGGAGAGCCATAAGCAGCCTATGCTTTTTTTTAGCAGGCAAGCTTTACTTTGTGCTTCCGCTGGTGCTGATTTATATAGGCGTGTACGTGATGGTCAAGCGGGAATGGCCTCGGTCCTGGTCCTACCGCAAGACAGGCCTGCTGCTGCTGATGGTCGCGTATGCGCTGCACTTACATATCGGTTTGTTTCAGGAATTGAGGCCGGAGGGGGGCGCAACCTCCAGAGAGATTATGAGCCAGCCTTTTCAGAACTTATCGGACAAGTTTCAGCCCGGCGGCAGTGATGCCGCATTCAAGCAGGCCGCCGGAGGCGGGTTTGTCGGCGCATTCGTTTATGGCATCAGCTCCTTGCTCTTTGATACGCTCGGCGCTCGCTTCATAGAAATTGCGCTGATCGCTATTGGTTTCATGTGCTTGACCGGATGGAGCTACGTGGAGATGGGGACGAAGCTCAGGGGCGCATTGCGCGGCATCGGTCAAGACACAGGACGCAAGGTTCGGGAATGGCAGGCGAAGCGCACGGCATCGAGGCTTGTGGTCGGGACGGATCGCCTGGAGGAGCCTGTGGAGGGAAGCATCGACGAGGAGACATACTGGCCGGAAAAGGAACGCAAGAAGGAGCGCAAGAAGCCGGTCTTCTTCGATCTGTTCCGTGCGTCGGACAAGTCGTCCGCCGAAGCCGGAACGCGCCAGGAGGAGCTGGAGAGCGACATCTATCCGAGCGATTCGGAGCCAGCGGATTATGATCCGGCTGGGACTTCGACAGGCGTTCGGGGAGAAAGTGAAGAGTGGGGCAATACGATTCGCTTCCGCGATTTCCAGGAGGAGTGGCAGGAGCAAGCGGATATCGCGGACGCCGGCCAATTGGATGGCGACCCGTTTGTGACAGAGCCGTCGTTCGAGCCTGATCCGTTCGAGGAAAGCGCCGATCCGGCTGCTGCCGCCGCGGACGGGCCGTTGATCAGCGAGACGAGACCGGGGACGCTTACCGTCAGCTTTCCGAAGGAAGAGGGGGCGGCGAGCGCTGCGGGAATGGGCAGCGTCCCGGCAGGAGCCTCAGCCCCCGCTCCAGGCCGCGGCGAGCAAGCGGAGCCGTCAGAAGAGATGGATCTTGCGCTCGGTGTCGGCGAAGCCGAGCCCGTACAGGAAAAGCCTTATACGCTTCCGTCCTTTCACCTGCTTGCGAAACCTGCGGGAGGCGGGCGTGCGGGCGCTTCTCTCGATTATCAGGCAAATGCCCGGAAGCTGGAGCAGACGATGGAGAGTTTTGGCGTGCGGGCAAAGGTTCTGGAGGTGGTCCGGGGTCCGTCCGTCACCCGCTATGAGATTCAGCCGGACGTCGGCGTGAAGGTGAGCCGGGTTGTCGGCCTGACGGACGACATTGCGCTTGCGCTGGCTGCGAAGGATATCCGCATGGAGGCGCCGATCCCCGGCAAGTCGGCAATTGGGATCGAGGTGCCCAACAGCGAGGTGGCGATCGTCTCGATGCGCGAGGTTATGGAGAGCGCCGCCTTCCACGAATCGGACGCCAAGCTGTCGATTGCGCTCGGGCGCGACATATCCGGCCAAGCGATTGTCGCCAATCTGGCGAAGATGCCGCATTTGCTAGTTGCGGGGGCGACAGGGTCGGGGAAATCCGTGTGCATCAACGGCATCATCACGAGTGTGTTGTTCAAGGCCAAGCCGGATGAAGTCAAGTTTCTCATGATCGACCCGAAAATGGTCGAGCTTAATGTATACAACGGCATTCCGCATCTGCTTGCACCGGTGGTTACCGATCCTCGCCGCGCTTCGCTTGCGCTGAAGAAGGTCGTGAAGGAAATGGAGCAGCGTTATGAGCAATTTTCCAAGTCCGGCACGCGCAACATTGAGGGCTATAACGCGCTGCTGGAGCAGCAGGGAGAGAAAAAGCTGCCTTATATCGTCGTCATCGTCGACGAGTTGGCAGATCTGATGATGGTGGCCGCCAATGACGTGGAAGACGCGATTTGCCGTCTGGCGCAAATGGCGCGTGCGGCCGGCATTCACTTGATTATCGCGACACAGCGTCCTTCCGTGGATGTAATCACCGGCGTAATCAAGGCCAATATCCCTTCGCGCATTGCGTTCGGCGTGTCGTCGCAAGTCGATTCGCGCACCATTCTCGATTCGGCCGGGGCAGAGAAGCTGCTGGGCCGCGGCGATATGCTGTTCGTGCCGGTCGGCGCTTCCAAGCCGATCCGTATACAGGGAGCCTTCCTGTCGGACAAGGAGGTAGAAGCGGTCGTCGATTTCGTAAGGACGCAGCAGGAAGCCGTATATCGCGAGGAACTGGTGCCTACCGTGGAGGAGGCTTCTGCAGCGCCGCAGGAAGCGGAGGACGAACTGTACGATCAGGCTGTTCAGGTGGTGCTGGAGGCCAAGCAGGCCTCGGTATCGCTGCTTCAGCGCCGCATGCGTATCGGCTATACGCGCGCAGCAAGACTGATTGACGCCATGGAGGCCAAAGGGGTAGTCGGTCCCTATGAAGGGAGCAAGCCCAGAGAGGTGCTCGTAAGCCTCGAACAATACAACCATAGCCAAATTCCGTCCTAATGGCTTCGCCGCAGCTGCCTTTGGAACATGTGCTCATGTTCCGGAGGCAGTTTTTTCCTATGTTTGGGTGATGTTCACTATCCGTGGCGGCGAGAGCCAGCCTAGGGGAACTTTGAATAGAACGGGAATTCCTTTCTCATACTAAGCGAAGCGCAATGCGAAAAGCCTACGAACAGAGAAAGGTGAAGCCCGATGAAAACTCGTTTACTCTTAGTGACTTGCTGCGTGATGATTGCCCTGCTCTCTCTGGCCCAGTGGAAGGACTGGCGGGATTCGGAGCCTGCTTTCAGTAAGGCCACGATAAAATATGGCTCGCAGGGCAGCGATGTTCGCGAATTGCAAGGGAGATTGAAATTTCTCGGTTATTATCATGGAAATGTGGATGGGGATTTCGGCTACCAAACGCTGAACGCCGTTAAAAACTTCCAAAGTGCTTTCGGCATGACGGTAGACGGGATCGCCGGTTCCAAGACGAAGCTGCGTCTATGGGAAGCGACCAAAAACTGGCGTCCCGGCGACGAGAATTTCGGTGCCAATCCGGGTGGCGGCGGCGGAGGGGGCGGCGGCGCCCGCCAACAGATTGCGACGTCCAACCATCTTGGGCTCAGTGACAATGATCTTAACCTCATGGCTAATGCCGTGTATGGGGAAGCAAGGGGCGAGCCTTACGAAGGACAAGTAGCTGTGGCGGCCGTCATCCTGAACCGGATCAAATCCGCGAGCTTTCCGAATACGGTATCGGAGGTCATCTTCCAGCCAAGAGCCTTCACCGCTGTGGCAGACGGCCAGATTTGGCTGACGCCAAATGAGAGGGCCAAGCAAGCGGTTATGGATGCCATTAACGGGTGGGACCCATCTGGCGGCTGTATTTATTACTTCAACCCTGACACGGCTACATCGGGATGGATTTGGACCCGGCCACAAGTGAAACAAATTGGCAAGCATATCTTCTGTATGTAGAGAATAGCCATTAGCAACCGGCCGATGCCGAGCGGATCATATGTCCGGCAGCTGGCGGGTTGCTTTTTTTATAATGTGAAGGTACCAGGAGTAAGCGGCGAAGGATTCACTTCACGGGCCCTGCAAAAGTAATCGGAATTCGCCTCGGAGCTTTGCTTCACTTTTGTGGGTTCAAATCCGGGCCCTGCAAAAGTAATCGGAATGCGCCTCGGAGCTTTGCTTCACTTTTGTGGGTTCAAATCCGGGCCCCGCAAAAGTAATCGGAATTCGCCTCAGAGCTTTGCTTCACTTTTGTGGGTCTTGTTTATTTGTATTGGATACCCAGTTGGGTTAGAATAAGGCGATGAAAGGACGTTTGACCTCACTCAAAGAAAGGAGAATGGTCTTGCAGGAATTGACCTTTATTCGGGACCGAGTAGGCCCTATCCGATTGCATGTTCTGCCTACAGACCGCTTCAAGACGTTTGCTGTCTCGATGTTCATGGGCCGCAAGCTGGAGGAGGATACGGTGACGCCGACTGCGCTCGCGCCGTTCGTGCTGCGCCGCGGCAATGCTGCTTATCCGGAGACGAAGCGATTCCGGGAAGCGCTGGATCATTTGTACGGAGCCGGCTTCGGCTTTGATATTTATAAGCGGGGGGACGCGCAAATCGTTCAATTCCGCATGGATGTGATCAATGACAAGTTTGTGCAGGATGATCGTTCGTTGCTTGCAGAGACGCTGTCTTTTTTGGGAGAAACCATTACAAATCCGCATACCGAACAAGGGGGATTCTCGTCTAAATATGTGGAGGAAGAAAAAGAAACGCTTCGCAAGCGATTGGATGCTGTTGTCAACGACAAGATCCGTTATGCGGCTGAGCGCTGCATAGAAGAAATGTGCGAAGGCGAGCCCTATCGCCTCCATCCGCTGGGCAATCGGGATCAATTGAAGGGGCTGGATGCCGAAAACTTGTACACTGCCTATCAGGCCTGGATTCGCGAAGCCGCCCTCGACCTGTATGTGGTCGGCGATGTGTCGATGGATGCTGTGAAGGAATTGGTAGCGAAGCATTTCCGTCTGAGCGGCGGCGAGCCGGCCGCTTACCCTGAAGTGTCTGTTCGTGCGGGCCGCGGCACGGTGAAAACCGTAACAGACCGCCTGGATGTCAAGCAGGGCAAGTTGAACCTGGGACTGCGGCTGCCGATCACGTATGCGCACGCCGATTATCCGGCCGCTCTGATGTACAACGGAATATTGGGCGGATATCCGCACTCGAAAATGTTCGTCAATGTACGGGAGAAGGCCAGTTTGGCTTACTATGCTTCATCCCGCTTCGACGGCCACAAAGGCATCTTGACCATTCAATCCGGAATCGAGTTCGAGAAATACGAACAGGCGCTGGCCATTATGAAAGAGCAGTTGGAAGCGATGAAGCGTGGGGACATCTCTGACGTGGAATATGCGCAAACCCAGGCCATGATTGCGAACCATGTGCGGGAAATTCAGGATTCGGCGCATGAGATGATCGGCTTTGACTTCAATGCTGTCTTGTCAGGCAAGACACGAACGCCCAAGCAGCTGCTGGAAGCGGTGAAGAGTGTCAGCCGCGATCAGATTCGCGCCGTTGCCGAACAAGTTGAACTGGACACGGTGTATTTCCTGCGCGACCGAAAGGAGGGGGACGCCCATGCAGACGAAGCATTATGAGCGGGTGCAGGAGACGCTTGTACATGATCGATTGCCGAACGGGCTTGATGTGTTTATTTTGCCAAAGCCGGGTTTTCAAAAGACCTATGCGACCTTCACTGCCAAATATGGCTCGATGGATCATCACTTTCAGCCTCCCGGCGAGGAAAAACTGCGTGTCCCCGACGGAATTGCCCACTT
Organism: Xylanibacillus composti; assembly: GCF_018403685.1. NCBI lineage: Bacteria > Bacillati > Bacillota > Bacilli > Caryophanales > Paenibacillaceae > Xylanibacillus > Xylanibacillus composti. The sequence goes on along the minus strand of NZ_BOVK01000016.1, from coordinate 9,333 downwards.
TTTGGAGCATAAAATGTTCGAAGAGCCGACTGGCGACATATTCGCCCAATTTGCAGCGCAGGGCGCATCGGCCAATGCGTTCACGAGCTTCGACCGAACCGCCTACTTATTTTCGGCAACCGAGCAGATTTCAGAAAATGTGGAAACGCTCTTGCATTTCGTGCAGAATCCGTATTTCACCGACGAGAACGTGGAGAAGGAAAAAGGCATTATCGGCCAGGAGATCGACATGTATCAGGATAATGCGGATTGGCGGGCGTATTTCGGCTTGATCGAGGCATTGTACCAGAAGCACCCGGTACATATCGATATAGCAGGGACGAAAGCTTCTATCGCACAAATTACGAAAGAGCTTCTTTATACGTGCTACCGCACGTTTTACCACCCCTCCAATATGGTGCTGTTCATAGTGGGCGGTGTCGATCCGGAGGAGATGATGCTCTTGATCAGGGACAATCAGGCGAAGCGGGAGATGGCGCCTCAGGCGGAGATCAAGCGGTTTTTTGAGGAAGAGCCGGCTGATGTGCGCGAAGCCAAGCGTGTCTCGCGCTTGCCGGTGTCGCTGCCAAAATGCTTGATCGGCTTCAAGGATACGCCGGGAGCAGAAGGCGGGCCGGAAGCGCTGCGGCAGGAGCTTGAGATGAAGATTTTGCTCGATCTGTTGTTCGGACCCAGCTCAGCGGCTTTTCAGAAATTGTATGAGGAGCGCTTGATTTCGGACCAGTTCGCAACCGAGTACAACTGGGGCTCCGGCTATTCATTCTCCGTCATCGGCGGGGAAACCAGGGACCCCGAGCTTCTGGTGCAGCGTGTGCGCGAGGAGGTGGAGCGGGTTCGGCAGGCAGGCATTGCCGAGCAGGACTTCGAGCGGAGCAAGCGCAAGAAGATCGGCGCTTACTTGCGCATGTTGAATTCACCGGAAGCGATAGCAAATGAGTTCACAAAATACCGGTTCAAGGGCATTGATTTTTTCACAATTCTGGATGAGTACGAGGCCATGACCCTGGACCGGATCGAGCGCCGCCTGCAAACGCACTTTGAATGGGAAAGGCAGTCCGTTTCGATTGTGGCCAGCGAGGAGCAGAATGCTGCCTCCGGTGAGCGCGGATGAACCGAGCGCTTTCCGAAATGACCGTGCTTGTCACGGGTGCAAGCAGAGGCATCGGCGCCGCAATTGCCAAACGATTTGCAATGGTCGGTATGAACATCTGCATCCACTATTTGCAAGCGCATGAGGAGGCCAATGAAACAGCCCGCGCCTGCATAAAGCTCGGCGGCCAGGTAATGACGGCCTCCGCCGATTTGCGCGATCGCACGCAAGTGATCCGGCTGAAGGAACGGATGGATATGCAGGGTTTCAAGCCGGACATCTTGGTGAACAACGCGGCTGTCAGCCATTATGGCATGCTCAGCGATTTGACCGATGAAGTATGGGATGATGTGATGGCTTTGAACCTGCGGGGCACGTTCATTTGCTCCCAGCTGTTCATGCCGCATATGATCAGCCAGCGGTTCGGACGGATTATCAACATCTCCTCGGTATGGGGAGAGAAGGGCGCCTCTTGCGAAGCGCTGTATGCCGCCACGAAGGGCGGCATGAATGCCTTGACCAAGTCGCTGGCGAAGGAACTGGCGCCGTCGGGGGTAACGGTCAATGCTGTCGCGCCCGGCGTCGTCGATACCGAGATGATGGCTGGCTTTGACCAAGCTGAGAAGCAGGCCTTGCAGGAGGATATTCCTGCAGGCCGGTTTGCCCAGCCGGATGAGATTGCGTCCCTGGTTTATTTCCTCGCCCTGCCGGAATCGGGCTACATCAATGGCCAGATCATCAGCCCGAACGGCGGCTGGCAGACGTAAGATACGCATAATTTCGCCGAATCTCCGCATATTAAGACTGTTGCCGTCATTAACTTTTAAACAAAGGAGATGGAGCGAAAATGTCAACGGTTTTGGAAACTTTCGACAAGTGGAAAGCATTCCTGGCTGAGCGTGTCAACCAGGCGCAGGCTTCCGGTATGGGCGAGGACATGATTGCCAAATTGGCGTTTCAAATCGGCGAGTTTCTGGAGGACAAGGTAGATCCGAAAAACGGCGAGGAGCGCCTGCTGCAGCAGCTGTGGCAAGTGGGCACAGAAGAAGAGCGCAAGACGATGGCCCGCATGATGGTGAAACTGGTTGATCAGAAGTAAATTTGGAATAAAAAAGGCAGTGCCCCTCTTAACTGGGGGGGCTCTCTCTATTTGCAGAAGTTTTTTCCATGCCAGTGCGAAATTCTCGAGAAAAACACAAACAAACGAGCAGGAGAATGGCGAAGTTTGTAGAAAACTATGTTAAATTGTACGCATGAATGAGGTGCATCGAGTGAGCCAGGAAACGCACAATGCTCCGTCACAAACAGAGCCGAAGCAATGGTATATGGAATATCGCATACATAAGAATCGTCCCGGCTTGCTGGGAGATATTGCCTCAATGATGGGTATGCTGAATATTAATATTTTGACCATTAACGGGGTGGAGGATCGGACTAGAGGGATGCTGCTGGAATCGTCTGACGACGAGAAGATTGAATGGATGGGCCGCATGTTGGCAAAGGTAAGCAATATTACGGTTACGGCGCTTCGTTCGCCCCGCCTCGTCGATATTTTGGCCGTTCGGCACGGAAGGTACATTGAACGGGATTCCGACGACCGGAAGACGTTCCGCTTCACACGAGACGAGCTGGGACTGCTGGTTGACTTTCTTGGCGAAGTTTTCAAGCGCGAAGGCAATCAAGTTATCGGTTTGCGGGGGATGCCGCGAGTCGGCAAGACGGAATCCATTATCGCGGGCAGCGTCTGTTCGAACAAGCGCTGGACCTTTGTGTCTTCGACCTTGCTGCGGCAGACCGTACGCAATCATCTGTCCGAAGAAGAAATGAAGCCGGACAACATCTTCATTATCGACGGCATTGTCAGCACGCTCCGCTCTACCGAGAAGCACTACGAACTGTTAAAGACGATTATGGATATGCCCTCAACCAAGGTGATCGAGCACCCCGATGTGTTTGTCAATGAATCGGAATATGATTACGCGGATTTCGATTTCATCGTGGAGCTGCGCCATACCCCGGATGAGGTCATCGATATGGAAGCCATTACTTCCAAGCTAGAAGGCTTCTGATGCGAAGCTGTTTCGTAGCGAAAATAAGGATCAGGAGGTGAGCCTTATGTCCGATCTGGGTCAGCTGCTCAAGAAAGCGCGCAATGAACGCAAGTTGACTTTAGAGGATTTGCAAGAATCGACAAAAATCCGCAAGCGTTACCTGGAAGCGATAGAGGAAGGCGATTTCAAGGTGCTTCCGGGCAATTTTTATACACGAGCCTTCATCAAAAGCTATGCGGAGGCCGTGGGTCTGGACCCAGAGGAAGTCATGCGATTGTACCGGAACGTTATTCCTGACAACAAGGCTGAACCGAAGCCGGAAGCAGGGAGGCCGCGCAGGCGTTCGGTTGCCAATATGGACCGCATCTCCAAGTGGATGACATCGCTCTTATTGTTTTCATTTCTTCTGCTTATCGTGATTGTGATTTATTCGGTTGCCTACAATAAGGATCAGCCTGAAGAGGAGATTACGAATCCGCCCATCACCGACGAGGTGGCGCCGGACACAGGGGAGAACGATGGAGCGGAATCGGTCGCGGATCCACTGCCGGAGACTGAGCCGGAGATTGAAGCAGAGCCCGAACCGGAGGTAGCTTACGTCAACCAGGACGGGTCGAATTACATCTACTCGGTTTCGAACGTGGATCAGCTCGAAATTGAGCTGGCTTTCCCGAACGGCGACTGCTACGTAGTGGCGCGCCATGGGGACAGCAACGGCACGCCAATCGAGACGCAAGCCAGGAATAACATGTATCACCAAGCAGATACAGACCGGATTGTGAGCGACGGCTCCGTCTGGATACGGTTCGGCAAGCCGAGCTCCGCAGAAATTCGGGTGAACGGGGTGCTGCTGGAGGAGGAAAAGCTCAAGGAAAGCAATCCTTGGAATGTACAAATCAACTTGGTCAAAGCGGAAGCTGATACGACTCCAGAGGTGTAAATGCGGATAAACCCCGGTAGATCGGACATACTACCTGTAGAATCAGATTCCATTTAAATCTGGGGGTATATGTCATGACAGCTAGCTGGGTAGTAACGGGTCTTGGCGTTGTCGTCAGCCTGCTCGGGTGGTATTTGACACCGGATGCCTGGGGCTATGGGATATTCGGTTTCGGCTTGGCGCATATTGTGCTGGGCGTACTGGATATGTTCCGCGATCCGGCCCGCCGCAGGGCAGAATAGCAGCCCGATGAGTTCGAGCACAGAAACATGCACGCAGGAACGGGAAGCAAAAAGCTTCCCCCTGTGTGCTTTTTTTTGATGACGCGGGCTGGTATAATTTTCACAAGAAATAAATCTAGGAAAGGCGGGAATGGTCTATGGCCTCCGAACACTCTTTTGATATCGTATCGAAGCTGGATATGCAGGAAATGACGAATGCGGTGCAGCAGGCCGAAAGAGAAATCGAAACCCGGTACGATTTCAAGGGCAGCAAGAGCGCAATCAAGCTGGAGGACGGACAGCTGGTTGTCAGCTCGGATGATGAATATAAGCTCAACAGTGTGCTGGATATCCTCCAATCGAAGATGGTGAAGCGTGGCATTTCCGTGAAAAGTCTGGATTATGGCAAGGTAGAGCCGGCCTCCGGGGGAACTGTGCGCCAGCACATCAAGCTCAGACAAGGGGTTGATCAGGATAACGCCAAGAAGATCAACATCATGATCCGGGACAGCAAGCTGAAGGTGAAAAGCCAGATACAAGGCGATCAAATCCGTGTCAGCGGAAAAAGTCTGGACGATCTTCAGCGGGTTATGCAAATTCTGAGAGAGGCGGATTTGCCGCTTGCGCTGCAGTTCGTCAACTATCGTTAAATTGCGGGCAATGACGGGAGGGAACCGTCTTTGACACCCTTTCGGGCTTGTATTATACTTTGTTAAGAATTCGAATAGGACCGATGGGGGAACACGAATGACGGAGAAAGTGAAAGTGACGACACTCGGCTGCGAGAAAAATCTCGTAGATTCGGAAATCATGGTCGGTCTCGTGCAGCAGCGCGGCTTCTCGATCGCGGAGAGCAACGAGGAAGCAACGGTCATGATTGTCAATACATGCGGATTTATCGATGCGGCGAAGGAAGAGTCGGTCAATACGATTCTCGATATGGCCGATCTGAAGCGCACGGGCAATCTGAAGGCGCTGATTGTCTCCGGCTGCCTGACGCAGCGCTACAAGGAAGAACTGATGAAGGAAATGCCTGAAATTGACGGGATTGTAGGAACGGGCGATTTCCATAAGATTAATGAAATTATCGACGAAGCGCTGCTCGGTCGCAAGCCGGTGATGGTCGGGAATCCGGTTTTCAATTATGAGCAGGCGCTCCCCCGCACGCTGACTACGCCGCGTTACACGGCTTATATTAAAATTGCCGAAGGCTGCGACAATGCCTGCACCTTCTGCAGTATTCCTATCATGCGGGGCAAGTTCCGCAGCCGCTCCATCGAATCGATTGTAGCTGAAGCGGAAAACCTGGCCCAGCAAGGCGTGCGCGAGATTAGTCTGATCGCGCAGGATTCCACCAATTACGGCACGGATCTGTACGATACCTTTATGCTTCCCGAGCTGTTGAACCGGGTATCGGAAGTGCCGGGCATTGCCTGGGTTCGTTTGCATTATGCGTATCCCGGATTTTTCACCGACGAGCTGATTGACGTAATTGCGAGCAATCCAAAGATCTGCAAGTATATCGATATGCCGCTTCAGCACAGTGAAGATCATATACTGAAAAAGATGCGCAGACCGGGCAGACAGCGCGATGTGCGCGAGCTGATCGAGAAGATACGCAGCCGCATTCCGAGCGTCGCGTTGCGGACATCGCTGATTGTAGGCTTCCCTGGCGAAACGGAAGAGGATTTCGAGAAGCTGTGCCGTTTCGTGGAGGAGGTGCGCTTCGACCGGTTGGGCGTGTTCGCTTATTCGAAGGAAGAAGACACGCCTGCCTCCCGCTTGCCGGATCAAGTGCCGGAGGATGTGAAGGAATGGCGGGCGAATACGCTGATGGAAATCCAGCGCCGCATTTCCAGCGAGCAGAACAGCCGTCATGTGGGCAAGACGATCGATGTCTTGATCGAACGCTACGACGGCCGCAACGATGTGTACATTGGACGCTCCCAATTCGACGCGCCTGAAATTGACGGGGAAGTGTATGTTTCCCGTGTCGAGACGGACATAGGCGAAATTCGCAAAGTAAAAATTACGCACGCCTACGAATTTGACTTGTCCGGGGAGGGAGTACCGGTATGAATTTGGCCAACCGTATCACGCTGGCACGCATTTTTTTGGTCCCGGTCATCATGTTTTTTTTGCTGGTCCGGTTGGATTTGCCGAGGATCACGTTTGCGGATTTTGCGATAACGTATAATCAGATTATCGCCACGCTGATCTTCATTCTTGCAGCCAGCACGGATGGGTTGGACGGTTATATTGCGCGCAAGAACAAGATTGTGACCAATTTGGGCAAGCTGCTCGATCCGCTTGCCGACAAGCTGCTGATCGCAGCGGTGCTTATATCGCTTGTCGATATGGGCAAGCTTGACGCTTGGATTGCCATCGTCATTATCAGCCGCGAATTTGCGGTTACCGGCTTGCGGCAAATTGCGCTGCTGGACGGTCATGTCATGGCCGCGAGCAAGTGGGGCAAGTGGAAGACGGCGATCCAGATTACGGCTATCATTGCTTTGCTGTTGAACAATTTCCCGTTCACTTTTATCGGTGTGCCGTTTGACCAGATTGCAAGCTGGCTGGCGGCCATCATCACGATCTATTCGGGCATCGATTATTTCGTCAAGAACAAGCAGGTCATCCACTTGCCGCGCAAGAAGGACGAGACGAACAACGGCTCGGAAAAAAGCGAGGCATAGGTGTCGGGATGCAGCGTGCTCCGCGCGCGGCTGCCGGTGCTGTGCAGGAGTGCAACGGGTTTGTATTTGTATGCCGACTGCGGCCAGTAAAGCCTGTGAAAGCGCAGGAGGCGCTCGATGAGTGCAGCCTGTGTTTTTCACGGGTTTTTTCTGTGATGTGGGGGCGCCGGTTCGGAGTTGTGGGCAGGAATGACGGGAAGTTGCTGGTGGTTGGGTGCTGTGCTGGAATGGCGGGAAGCTGCTGGTGGTTCGGGCGTTATGCTGGAATGGCGGGAAGTTGCTGGTGGTTCGAGCGCTGTGCTGGAATGGCGGGGAAGCTGCTGGTGATTCGGGCGTTGCTGCTGGAACGGCGGGGAAGCTGCTGGTGGTTCGAGCGTTGCTGCTGGAACAGCGGGAAGCTGCTGTCAGCTCGGAGCGCTAACGGAAGTAGATGACGCTATTGGGTGTATTTCGGAGTGAAAGGAATTGTAACGGAACTGAGAGACCTTATGCAATAGGTTTCGGGCGAGCTGTGGCCAGTTTTGCGGTATTAAGGGCCAGGAGTTCCGTTAGAATGAGAAGTGCGCGAAAAATGAGCAAATAACGTCTGTCAGTTCCGTTAGCCGGCGTTCCTGCTCCGGTTGGAGACTGCCAGCGCCAGTACGGGATGGACTAGGCAGGGGAAAGTGGAACTGTGTCGCTGCTTGTACAGGGGCCGCCAACGGCAGTATATGTTCCGCACTGGGATGTACTCCGACAAATCGGCACTCTCGCTTGCCAGCGCAGGTTGCGAGCCGACTTAACGGGAGCATGATTTCTACATAAATGGGGCGCTCGACAAAGTGGCATGTCAATGCCTACACCGCTTGGCGGTTAGATAAAAAAAGCAGCGCATTTACTATGAATAGCAGATTGCATCTGAATAAAGGGAAGGGGCTTTGACTGCTATGAACAAAACGCTGGAATCAGCAGAGATTATCGCGGTTGGCACGGAATTGCTGCTGGGCCAAATTGCGAATACGAATGCCCAGTATTTGTCCACGGAGCTGGCCGGTCTCGGCTTGAATGTGTTCCGCCATACTGCTGTCGGCGACAACCCTGCGCGCATTCGCGAGGCGCTGGAGGCTGCGGCGGAACGGGCTGACCTGCTGATCGTGACGGGCGGGTTGGGGCCGACGCAGGACGATGTGACGAGAGAAGTGACCGCGGAATTTCTCGGCGAGACGGTGGAGATGGATGCCGCGGGGCTGGAGAAGATCGAGGCGTTCTTCCGCGAGCGGGGGCTGACGATGGCCGAGAGCAACCGCCGCCAGGCGCTGACGATTCGAAGATCGGATACGCTGCCGAACGATACGGGCATGGCTGTAGGCAGCGCCTACGCAGGGGAGCGCTGCGCGCTAATTCTGCTGCCGGGTCCGCCGCGGGAGCTGCGGCCGATGTTCGCGCGCTACGCGGTGCCGTGGCTCAGGCAGCGGCTTCCCGACATGCAGCCGCTCTATTCGCGGATGCTCCGCTTCGCCGGCATCGGGGAGTCCAGCCTGGAAAAGCAGCTGCTCGACTTAATTGAAGGGCAGCAGGACCCGACGCTTGCTCCTTATGCGAAGGAAGGCGAAGTGACAGTCCGCGTGACGACCAGAGCGGCGAACGAGCAGGAGGCTGAGGAGAAGCTTGCGCCTCTGCTGCGGGAAATTCGGAAGCGGGTAGGCGATCATTTGTACGCAGAGACGGACATACCGCTTGAGCAGGCTGTAGCCGAGCTGCTGCTGGCCAGGGGAGAGCGGCTGGCAGCTGCCGAGAGCTGCACGGGAGGCAAGCTGAGCGATCTGCTCACCGGTGTGCCGGGCAGCTCGAGTGTGTTCGCCGGTTCCGTCGTCTGTTACACGAATGCAGTCAAGCAGCGCCTGCTGCAGGTGCCGGCCGATTGGCTGGAGCCGGCTCCCGGTCCTGAGCAGGCGGATACGGCTGAGCCGCCGTACGGCGCGGTCAGCGCGCGAACGGCCGAGCGCCTGGCGGAGCAAGCGGCCGCGTTAATGGAGGCGGACTGGGCGCTCGCTCTGACCGGAGCCGCCGGACCCGACCCGGCCGAAGGGCATCCGCCCGGCACAGTCTATATCGCGCTGGCCAGACGGGGCGAGCGAGCCAGCGCTCAGAAGCTGCTGCTGACCGGGGATCGCGACATGATCAAGCTGAAGGCGTGCAAGCATGCGCTTTTTTTTCTGTGGAAGCGATTGGTTAAGGGTGTCAATAGTCTGTGAAAATGTCACCTTAACTTTTCTAAGAAAATGTCACTTTCAGTGTGGATCGAGGCCGTCTAAAAAGAGGCCTCGAAATAGCCGTTGTGCTGTGAGTACATGCA